>JBFGZE010000068.1:0-19357 GCA_041586955.1 Bacteriovoracaceae bacterium | reverse complement strand
ACTGGCTCGGGTGCTAAGGCATCAGGGTTTGCCGCAATGGCAGGAATCATTTGGCCAGAAGAGTTTAAGCAAGGCCGTATTGACCATGCTCTTTTTATGGCGTTACCGATAGCTGCCGCTGGTGGGTTTGTACCTCCTGCGACGGCCAGTGATGGATGGGTCACGACACCTGGGGCGATTCCTGAGGGCGCCCATTTACAACTTGATCCCAACCTAGACTTGAGTAAGTTTAATATGACTTCTTATGAGCGTATCATCGCTAAGGCATTACAACAATACGGTGCTTATGTTGGTGACTATAGTGGAGCCGTTTCGCTTTACGCTATAAATCCTCAGAGTTGGTCAACAGACCCCTATCCAAAAACGATGTTTCCAAGCTCTTGGAATACTCTCAAAGGAATCCCATGGGAGCATATGCGTATCCTTAAGTTTCCTAAAGAGCCAGGCTGGGGTCCTACGGGAGTAGCTGATTTCTCAGTCTATAGAATGGCAAATTAATTGAATTGAAATTTGAATGGCGACTTATTAATTAAGTCGCCATTTTTTTACGAAATAGAAATACCCTAAAAAAATCTATTGAAAAGAGTTCTCTATTTCCTGAGAGTTTGAGTGAAGGTCCTCAATTGCCATGCTATTATTAATGCCGAGGAGCTTGTCCATCGTTTCCTGCAGAAGAAGCCATTCTGTTTGAACTTTTTTGGCCAAATCACCTTGCAGAGAAACATTTTCAATTTCCAGGCGGGACGCTAATTTAGTCATCTTTTTCGCAACGAGAATTAATTGTTTAAATTCACGGGCGGAGGGTTCTTCGTTAAGTCCATCTTCTATTGCTGCATCGACACCTAAGGCCTTTGTCGTTTTAATGAGCTTTTTAATTTCACTTACTGTCTTATCCTTAAGCAAGGGTAATAACTTTTCCTGGTCTTTTTTATCGAGTCGGATAATTTCATTTGTTTGAGAAATTGATAATTCACCATTTCCACGGGCATCTTTGACTTCGTCGGCGGCCTTCTCATCTCGTTTGATCGCCTGGTAAATTTGACGGGGGCTCATACCTGTTTTTTCACTAATATCTTTTACAAATTTCTGGGAAGCGATGACTTCAACAGAATCATTACCGCCCTCTTCTTCCATTTCAAATTCGCCTTCTAATGGCGTTACTTCCAATTCCTTCTCAACTTCTTCTCTTTGTTTACTATCTTGGTTAAGAATGGTGGTGTAGAGCTCCTTGGCCCTTCTTAGGTTGGCCTCGAGTTCTAATTTATTGAGATCTTTTCGAACCAGGTTTTCATCGATAGAAATTAATTCTTTTTGATAATCATCACCACTGACTCTCAAAATTGGTGCTTCACTCCAACCGAGGTTTTTGAGGGCCTGGTAGCGACGTCCTCCGGCCAATAATTTATTGTCTTGGTCGACCACAAGGGGAGCGATAAGTCCTATTGCACGAATACTTTTTTCGAGCTCGGATACGTCGGTATTAGGCCTAAGGTAAGGGTTGTCAATTTTTAATTCTGATAAGGAAAGAGAATCCATTTTTACTCCGGCTGATGAATCAAAATTTTGTGTGCGGTTTATTGAACCATTTCACCGCCCTAATGTCAGTATTTCTATCCATTTTTTATTAAGTTCTTGGTTTTACAGGATAATAAGACTCAAAGCATTTAGGAGAGTGGTTAGTTGGATTTTGTTTAGTGATGAGGGGATTTTTAAAATAAATCTTTTTCAAGGTTGAAGACTTGAACCGCTAGGCGTTCTGGCCGTCCGCCAATGGAGAGAACATTTTCACTATCATCCTCAATAATTGGTTTTAGGATCGCGTGATAATTTTTACTGAGCCATTGGTATTTTTCAGCGTCATCAAGTTTAATAAAATGTTTTTTATTTTTTTTAAAAAAAGAACTTCTCCCGTTAATAGGAAAGTCTTCGCCCTCAAATTCTGCCCAGCGGCTTAATTGTTGAGGAGTGGGCGGGAAGTTCCTATAATCTCGGAACTCGAAATTGACCTCAGCATCCTCTAGAATTCCAAGAAGCTTCTGGTTAAGTTCATCATTTTGTATACCAAAAATAATAAATTTTTCTTCCATGATTTATCTATAATGTTTTGGAGTGGCTTTGTCATTTTTATTGTATTAAAAATACACCACTTAAGTATTTGTAATCTCTTCATAAACCTTTGCCATTGCGTGTTGCTAGGCCATATGATAAATCCGCCCTAAGCTCAAGCGAGGAGAAGTGCTTAACATTTAAAAGTTATGGCGGTTCTTCCCTTCGCGAACTTAAGGTGAAATGATCAGTATTTTTTCAATTAATAAATGAGAGAGACGAAAGTCTCTTTTTTACAATAAAATAAGGAATTAGAATGAAAGATTTCAGTGATTTAAAAGATTGGACACCTAAGAAATTGAGAACGTTAAGAAATAATCTCAATAATAGAATCCGCTCCTTTGCTGAAAAAGGTGATAATGCTAAGGAGTTACAAAAAAGTCATATGCTTTTCGGTCTCGATGCAGATGCCTGTCAAAGTCTTCTTAAAAAGGTTCAATCATTATTAATTGAAAAGAAATAACCATTACGGTGCTCTTCATATTTTTCGACATCTTGGGCCAAAAGCCTGACATTAGATAATTTCACTTAATAAAAGCATATTTCATTTGAGCGACTATCCTTGATACAAAAAAAAGGGCCAAATAAATGGCCCTTTTTTGATGACTTTATTTTAATGACACTTCAATGCGCTTTAAACGGCCATCTCCGATGGAGGTGGTTTTGAATTTGGGATCTTCACTGATAAATTGGTGAACTATTCGACGATCTGCTGCCGTTAAAGGTTTTAGGAGAACGGCCTTATTATCGCGTTCAACCTTTGATTTAGTTTGGTTGATCAGCTCCATTAAGTCCTTTTCTTGTTTTTTTGAATTTTTATAACAGCGAACCGAGAACTTCACACCCTGTGGGATGCGAATTGTTTGGTTAAGGTATTTTCGCATGAGATGCTCAAAGGAGTAGAGCAATTCATTGTTATTTTTTAAGAGAAGACCTTCATCACGTCCACTGAAGCTAACACGGATATAGGGCTCCTTAAAAGAGACTCTAAAATTAAGGTTTAATTGAGATTTTTTGACGAGCTCAATAAGAAATGGTGTTAAGATTCTCTTATAAATCGGTTTAACAAAATAACGGTATTTATTTTTTCTTGGGCCAAAGAAAATAAACTTCTTTTTCCCCTTTTCTAAGATCTCAACACCTAATAGGCCGGAGTCTTTTAGGCCAAAATGTTGGATGGCCAATTCTTCGGCCTTCGCTTGTTGAGTACTGGTGATTTCAAAAAAGCGTCTATCGACTTTAGGAGTGTCGGATGTCATTTGAACAGCTTTCATAGTTTCAGTTGTCCTTGGTTGTGGTGTTTTCTTTATTTCAGAACGTTGAGTTCGTTGATTATCTCTAGGTTTTCTTTCTCTATTATCCCGACTAGCTTGGCGATCCTTATTTTTATTATTGGGTTTGCGATCTCTATTATCACGCTCCACAACTTGAAGGGTCTTAAAGTCAAGATAAGGCTTTTTGCATATATTGGTGGCGAAGTCTTCATCTGTTAAATGAAGTTTGGGAATTGGAATCTGAATGAGTTCATTAATTCCATCGAAATGCTCGCAATCTTCATAGGCACAGAAACTAATGGCCTGGCCTGATTTTCCAGCACGCCCAGTTCGTCCTATACGGTGAACATAATTAACGGCGTCTTGAGGAAGGTCATAATTGACAACAAAATTAATATCTTTGATGTCTAGGCCACGAGCGGCAACATCAGTACAGACGAGTATCGTGACAACTTTGCTGCGGAATTCTTCCATCAAGCGGGTTCTTTTATTTTGAGGCATTCGGCCAGAAATGGGTTTGGCCTTAAAGTCCATCTTACGCAACCATTCTGCGACCAAATGGGTTTGTAATTGAGTGTTGCAAAAGACAATGGCGTAAGCATTTTCTTGCTTGCGCAATAAGCTCACTAAGAGCGGCATTTTTTCTTCTTGGGAAATCATTGCCACTTTATGGTCGATATGGTCAACAAGTAAGCTATCTTCGTTCAACTTGAGTTCAAGAGGGTCGGAGTGAAATTTATAAGCGGTATTTAGGACGTCGAGGTTACTTGTCGCGGAAACCATGATTAATTGGCGGGTCTTGGGGACTGTCGCTAGAATACCTTCAATTTCCTTTTTAAAGCCCATATCAAATAAGCGATCGGCCTCATCAAAAACAACTCCGCGGCATTGACTGAGATCAATAACTCTTTGACGGATGAAGTCTTTAAGACGGCCGGGGGTGGCGATCAATACATGAGCGCCTTTGGTCAATGATTCTTTCTGTTTGTCCATGCTCTCGCCACCAATAATACAACTGGAGCGTAAACCAAGAGGAAGGCCAAATTGATTAAATACTTTATGTGTTTGTTGCGCTAGCTCTCTGGTGGGGCTTAAGACCACATAAAGTGATGGTGTTGATTCTTTCTTATCTAGATCTCCATTGCGTAATAATAATTCGATAATAGGAATAGCGAAAGATCCTGTCTTGCCACTGCCGGTTTCCGCCTGAGCAAAAATATCCTTGCCTTCAAGAATTGGGGGGATTGTCATCTCCTGGATAGGAGAAGCATTTTCGAAACCATTTGTTGTGAGGGAGTGAAGTAGATTTTCTTTTAAGCCGAAATCCTTAAAGCTGGTGGTTGTATCCATTAAGTTTTGCCAAATTGAGTGTGATTAATAATTCAGCCTCCTTTGTACTAAATTTTTTGAGCATAGACCATTAATAACCTAAAACATAATGCGGTGTTCTTAAATTCTTTATTATAAAAGGTCAATGACAATAATTAAGCCCCTGTAATTAGGCTGGAGTTGCGCTGGAAGAAAAATGATAAAAATCGGTTTTTGTACCGGGTGAGGGCCACTTTATTATATGTGTTAGCGCTAAATGAAAAAAATATGTCAAAAATGGACCTTCTTTAATTATTAAATCGATGATCACGGTGGATTTGAGATAAAGCTCTACTCGGCCCAACCTTTTTAAAGGGGTCTGGGTCATTACTTGTGGCTCTGTGCGTTGGCGTGAGGCGCGGGGGCGGACGATAAAATACTCTTTGCTCATTTTTTGAAAGGTAAGTTTAACTCCTGTATATCCTTATTAGCGACTATGTTCGTTACGATGATTTTTTACCTCCCTTGCGTGAAGATGAAGAAAGCTCATTACTTTAAATAAGGACTTTGACCTTTTCTGCACTTTCAGTTTCTCTGTCGGATATGTGACGGAATCTTTTTCTTGCCATCCTTATTATTGGTATTAGATAACATCAGGTTTAGGGGGCGTAATGGTTAATGACGATGATATAATTTATAGCTCAGATGGTAGTGGGGTTAACCTTGCTAAGAAAAAAAAGAAAGAAGTTCAGTACATTGATATTGATCCCGGCAAGACAACTTTGAAGTTACAGATGGAAAAGAAAGGGCGAGGCGGCAAGGCCGTTACTATTATCCACAATCTACCTAATAACCCTCCTTATTTTAAAAAGCTGAGCAAGGCACTCAAATCATTTTGTGGCACAGGCGGTAGTTTTAAAAACAATCAGATCGAAATTCAAGGGGACCAGCGGGAAAAACTCCGGCCTTACCTTTTGGAGAAAGGTTTTATCGTCAAGGGCTGATCGTTTAGCTCAATGCTCTTTTTAGAAGATGATTTTGGTCAGTCTAATGCTCAAGCCTTGCTCAAGGTAAGGCATTTAATTATTACTTGACCTTTTAGGTGTTGTAATAATTCCTTACATTTAGGCTTCATTTCGAGGATAAAGTTCCTTTTTCACGGTATGATTAATAAAACATTTGTGTCCAATTTATCCGGGCATTTAAGCAACAGGACGTTAGGGACCAACAGGAGGTTATGTCTATGAGTTTAATCGAACAATTTCGCGCCGGCGGATTTTTCATGTATTTCATTTTAGCTTTTGGCCTTTTAACGATTGGTCTCATCGTGGAAAGAACGATTGTTTTGTATGCCAAATATAAAAATGTCCCGAAGGATTTTCGCAAAACTATTTTGACCTTTATTGCCAAAGGCGATTTTAAAGGGGCCCAAGATTATATTCAAATGACCGCAGGAACAACAGGCCTTGGCCGTGTCGCCAATGTTGGATGTAAAATGCGCGCCATTGGTGCGGGCGATGAAGCTCTTCAAGCAAGAATGGATGAACAATTATCAAAGGAAATTAGTTCGTTAGATAAAAGAACAGGATTTTTAGCAATGTTTGGTAACGTTGCAACGCTTTTTGGATTACTCGGAACAGTAACGGGTTTGATTAGTTCATTTGCAGGAGTTGCTGCTGCTAGTCCTGTAGAAAGAGCTAATCTTCTCTCCCAGGGGATTTCAGAAGCTCTTAACTCAACCGCCTTTGGTCTTGTCGCTGCCATTCCAGCACTTGTAGCTTATGCGGTTTTTCAAAATAGAACCGAAACAATTGTCACTGAAGTGACTGAAGGTGCTTCAGAGCTTTACCATGACTTTTTATTTTATAGTGAAAACGAAAAAGAGGAGACGGATGCTCCTTTTATCGCCACTGGTACTGATCATACTGATGCGGTAATTAGCAGAAATTAAGCTTGATCCTAAATGTTAGACATGAGGTTTATCAATGAGTAAGAAAATAGGATTAGGTAAGAAGAAGGAACTCAATGCAGAATTAAACTTGACTCCTTTTATTGACTTACTTTCAACATGCGTTTGTTTTCTATTAGTGACGGCGGTGTGGATCGAAATTGGTTCGGTGGAGATTAAGCAATCTCACGGTACTGAAGCCGCTGCATCAAAAAAAATAAGTTACGATCTTGATGTCGTTTTCCGTTCTCCAACGGCCATACGTCTTAATCTCAAACGCAATGGAAAGAAAGTCAAAGCAGTGGATGTTAAATCCAATACCTTTGAGGAAGCTCTCGCCAACCTTGAAACCAATTTAACGTCTAAAATTTTAAGCTATAAAAATAAGGCCATTGAGGTTGCCTCGGCGACTGTTACTCCAAGAACAGGTGTCAATTATGGTGATTTGGTATCGACACTAGATGTTCTTCGGAAGAACAAAATCGTCAATATCGGCATTATTTCTTCGAGGAGTCGCTAAATGATATTAAACCACAGCCTAGTGGCAGCAGATGCCTTTGAAAAACATCTCATTAATCGTAAACGTAAAGTGGCATGGGGTAAGAAGGCCGCTGCTTTTGCCCTTATGCTGACTTCGATGGTTGATATGTTCAGTATGTTGGTGGTCTTTCTTTTACAAACGTTTTCAAGCTCTCCAGAAATTCTTATCACTAAAGGGGTCTCTCTTCCCAATTCGATGACACCATCAATTGTTAAAGAAGCACCTGTTTTGGCGATTTCAAAAGATGGGAATTTATACTTAGACCAAGTTTTGGTCGGTGAGACTAAAAATGTCGCCCGTAGACCTGAAAAACTTTTAAAAAAGCTGAATAAAATTAAAAGTGCGTGGGCGGAATCTCATGCTGGCCAACCATTTCCAGGCGAAATAAATATGCAGGCCGACCGCGATGTTTCAAGTACTGTGGTATCGCAAATTATGGGTATTTTAACAGGTGGCCAGTTTCAATCCATTCAATTGGCGGTGGTAGGAAATAGATAATGAAAAAACCAGTCTTTCTTTTAAGTTTACTCTTACTTAATGGCCCATATGTTTTTGCTGATGAATACCTTATTCAGGAAATAGAGTCCCTAAGAGCATCCTTGGATTTTGGAGACCCTGCGCGAGGAGAACTTACTCTACGTTTAGCAGACCTTTATTTTAATGATTCTATTAAGGAACAAAAAGGAGATCTTGTTGTCGTTAAAAGAAAAAAGGCACTGGATCTTTATCGTAGTTCATTAGAGGGAAAAGAGGGCCTGACTCCAGCGGTTGGTGCTTCTAAATTAAAAATTCAATTCCAGATGGCCCGCTTATTAGATAAATTGGGTGAAAAAGATAAGGCAATTGTTTTTTTTAAAAACATATACGACCATCAAGACAGTCCTAAACGCCTTAAAAGAGAGTCGGCCTTTAGTTTAGCGGATTGGCATGAAAAAAAGGCAGAAACAACAAAAGCAGATTCTTATTATCAAACAGCGATTAGATTATGTTCAACGATTGACTCTTGTAATTATGCTCATTATAGAAGAGGCTGGTTGCTCTTTAAAGATACACGCTTAGATGAAGCGGTGAATGAGGTTCGCCAGGCATTATGGGATGGAAAGGGACAAATTCGCGAACAAACCCTAAGAGATTTTATTCTTTTTTTATCAAATAAACCCACTGATGGAATTAATGAACTTAAAGAAATAGAGGCCCTCTCTAAAAAGATTGGTGATCAGAATCTGATTCGAACATTGGCCGAAGCTTTTTATGCTGCAGGTAATAGAATTGCTGGTGGCAATACTTTAACTCATATTAATAATAGAACCCCTAATTTTTATTTTACTGTTCGTTTGATAGAAGAAGATTATGGTTTCCGCCGCTGGAATAAGGTGGACCAACATCTGCGCTTTTTGGAAAAGCAGACTTCTGCGAATTTACCTAAGGATAAAGAGCAGAGAAAAGAGGTGAAGGCGATTGTGAAGCGCCTAATCGTTCAATTAGATTCAGAAGTTCAACATAATAGTGAAAGTGTTCCTTATTTAAAGCGTTCGATTGATTTATTTCTTAAGCTTTATCCCAATGATGAAATGCGCCGCAAAATGCAGGAGGGTTGGCTTAAAGTAACAAGCAACTCACAACAAAAAATAGAGCGTTTGAAAATTTGGATTTCGGAGGATATGGCCTTAGGAGTGTCACCTAAGGAAATCCGAAAATTACGGCAAACGCGTTTATCGCTGGCACAAAAACAAAAATTATCGCCCATCATTATTGAAGAATCCTTGGCCCTTGCGAAAATTTTAAAAGATAGTGATGAGCAGAGAGAATTTAATTACGTTGCGGCCCGTGAGTATTATAGT
This sequence comes from Bacteriovoracaceae bacterium, assembly GCA_041586955.1. Taxonomy (GTDB): domain Bacteria; phylum Bdellovibrionota; class Bacteriovoracia; order Bacteriovoracales; family Bacteriovoracaceae; genus JBFGZE01. Next base: position 10,339 of record JBFGZE010000068.1, on the reverse strand, counting down.
CAAAAAGATTATGCTAAGGCCTTACCCTTATTTAAGAACCTGGCCGATTCTGCGATCTCAATGGATAAGGTCGATAAATGGTCAATCCTGTCGCAAAATTTGGTCCTTGATATATTTAATGCTCAGAAAAACTTTGATGGAATTATAGCGCAAGTCGCCTTATGGTCTAATTCCAAGTCTTTGGTCGCGGATAAATCATTAGCTAAAGAAATGAAGCAAATGCTTATGATTTCAAGACAGGCCAACTTTGAAAAGGCCGCAGCTCAGGGCGAATCGACTGAAGCCTTAAACACTTTCTTTCGTTATTGCATGGAAGGTATTTATAGCGCTAAGTCCTGTGAAAATGCCAAAGTTCTTTCAGTGAAACTAAAGGATCAGAACAAGTTAATTCAATTATTGGAGAAGTCCAAAGACGAAAAGGCCTTGATGGGTGAGTATGAATTGATGGGGCGCTTTTCTGATGCTGCGAAATTACAAGAAAAGTTCAATCTCAACCGTAAATCAAGTATTGAAACCTATTTGAAAGTATCCCTGCTTTTTGAATTAGATTATGATTTCAAAAATCGTGACCGAATATTGAAAAAATTAATAAGTAAGATTAAAAGGGAAAAGTCTTTAGATAAAAAATATGAAAAGGCGCTCTTGATCACTTTTACAGAGGCAAACCTTTTTAATCATCAATTATTAAGTTTACCATGGTCTTTGGCGACTAAGTTGGATATTGCTCATCGTTTAGAAGTATCAAACCCTAAAAAAAGTACTCAGAAATTATTGCTCTCACAAAAAGAATCCATAGGCCCTGCTTGGTCTAAATTAATTTTAGAAAAAGTTCAAAATCTTGACAAAAAACAGAGAAAGATTTCATTTTACGGGCGCCGTAGTAAAAGATTATTTCAACGCCGCTCAAAGGCAATTGAACGTTTGGCCCAGGGTGCAAAAGAATATTTAGAAGGAGCTGATCTTGTTACTCGAGTTTATCTCTTAAATATCGTGGGCAATGCCTATAATCATTTCGCCAATCAAATCGTTAACACACCATTACCAAGTGATTTACCTGAAGAAACATTAGTTCAAGTCAAGGCTAACCTTGCGACAATGGCGGCACCATTTGAAAAAGTACGTGATGATTATAATCGACTAAGAGAAGAACAATTGAACGCCATGACTAATGAGGATGAAAAAACTCAAGTGATGAGCAATTTAGAGATTGAGAATCCTGATTATGGCTCTTTTATTAAAATGAACGTCTTAGAAACGACTAATGTCGCCAATTTTAATTATGAGTCCATTAAGTCTCAAAAAGACTTATTAAAATCGAAACCTGACGATAGAAATACCCTGCAAGTTTTAGAACAATTTTATAAAGAACAAAAATCCGAGCGAGTGGCCTCCTATTTTACTGGGCGTCTCAATAGTTTAAAGGATTAGGAGAAAGAAGTATGTTCAAGAATCTTGTCTTATTAGTCTCATTTATGCTGCTTTTTAGTGTTATTCAGGCTGAAAAGGTTAATACCAAAAATGTTCGCTATAAAAATGGTAAAAAAATTGATTTTGAATCCTTATTAGTGGAAGGAGAAAATAAAACACCTGACTTTGCTGTCGTTACAGGGAATTTGAATCAGCAGGATTTAGGCCTTTTAAAATTGAGAGAGGACTTTGTCGACTATATGGCAGATGATGCAGGGGAGGAGATTAAATGATCTCAGTAGAAACTCTCGACGGCGAATTGGTTAAGGTCCTTCATAATGTTGATCACCATGAATTTGGCATTCATCAATTATTTGGCTTGATCAGTAAAGACAAGGCAGAAAAAAGAAATGAAGTTCGCAAAAGGCAAGGCTTTGAGCATACCAGAGATTTTTGGCACTGCTCTTTTGAAATAAAAAAAGCAGGTGACTCCTGGGAACTAATCAATACAAAAGAGTGCCAGGCCTCTCGGTTAGAAGGCCAAAAATGGCAATTGGAAACGCCTATCGGGTCGTTTCGTTTACATAATGAAATTGCCGCGATTCCCTCCAACGTCACTACTGAAAATGAGTTCGATAATAAGCTTATTAATCGTCTTGCGATCGTTATTTTAATTTTAATGACTATTGTGGGCATTTATCTTTCTTTTGGTCAAATGGAGATAACTGAAAAAGAGAAAGAAAAAAAACAAGAACCTCTTATTGTTAAAGTGATACAACAAAAAAATACCGTGAATATTTCTCGCCGTAGTCCCTCAATCAAAGTTAAGCCGTTGACCAAGCAACAAAAGGCCCATCGGGCAGTTAAAAGGAACCTTGGTTTTCTTGGCCTTGTCGGTAGTGCGAATATGAAAAAGGTTGTTGGCGGTGTTCCCACTAAATTGGCCAAGGCGACTGCAGGAGCTGGTAAGGGTGGGGATCAAGGAAGTGGTGGTGAATTATTAGTAGGACTAGGCAAAGGGCTTAAAAAAACAACTGTCGGAAATACCGGGGTCGCAGGTCTTGGAGGTATTGGTACCAAAGGAGCTGGCGGTGGTAAAGGTGGTTATGGAAATACTCTGGTGGCCTCCGGGGAAGGAAAGGGAATTTCAGCTATTTCTGTCTCTAGTCGCGATATGGTTTTAGAGGGTGGCCTTAGTCGTTATGCGATTAATGCAACTATTGCGAAATATATTAATCAGGTGCGCCGCTGTTATGAAAATCAATTAAAAACTAATCCTTCACTTGAAGGCCTGGTAACTATTGGTTTTGAAATTGGCGGTAATGGAATGCTTAATTATTCAAATATAATAAAATCATCTCTTGGCAATAAAAAGGTGGAGAGTTGTATAACAAATAAAATGATGGGATGGAAATTCCCAAAACCCAAGGGTGGCGTAAATGTGAAGGTTGATTATCCATTTATGTTAAGGCCTGTCGGGGTATAGGTTTTAGGAGAATTTAATGCGTTATTTATTATCAATGATCTTATTAGGCGCTCTCTTTGGTTGTCAGGAGAACCCTTATCCTGATGAGGGCCAGATTAGTGCAGATAAACCTGCTCCGCGTGTCGTCGTTCGCCCGCCGTTATCTGCTGATTTTCCAGATGTTATTGAATACCATGAAGGGTTTCCCCGCGACTATCGATTTAAAGTATCTGTTCCTAGTCCCGGTAGGCCTTTAGTTCATGTTGATAATTTACCAGAAGGTGCTACATTTGATCCTGAAAAATTGACTCTGACTTGGAAACCGGGAATTTTTGCAGGTAATAACCCTGGTGATCCGACTATTAAAAGCCGTATTTATCCAATTATAGTTTGGCTTCGCAGCAGTGAAGACACGGTTCAGGCCATTCGAAAAAGAGTCAATCTATTTGTGTATGATGTACCTCAAGGCATTAATGTCAATGTTACGCGCAATTCAGAGGTTAAGGAAGGCCAGACTTTAACGTCGAATATTAAAATTGAAAATACGGACTACCCCAATGGTCCTTTTAAGATTCAGACCGAGTCGTTACCTGTTAACACTCAAATTAAAAAGATCACAAATACTCATTATCAATTAATATGGACACCTAATAGTGATGAGGTAAAAGTCGAAAAGAGTGATTGCAGTAGATGGCAAGAACCTTGCAAAAAGTATTTTGGTAAGGTCACGGTTTTTAATCCCGCAGGTCATGTCGCCCAGCGAGAAATGAATATTACCGTTACTGATGAGCGCCTTTGGCCAGAAATTGCCTTGCCTTTGACTATTGAACAAGGTCTCGATGTTAGTTTTCAAGTGAGTGCTTATGATGCCAACAAAGAGATCGCTCCTTGGATCAGGTTAGAAAGTAGTAGGCCTAATTTTGGTAATTTCTCCAGTAAGCTAATCCGAAATGATAAAAATTACACCAGCGTTCTTAATATCAACTGGGAAGACATTCCGCCCACACGAAATGGTAAAGGCCACAAGCTGGTCTTTGAGGTCTGTATTCAGGAGGCCAAAAATAGAGCGACCCTTTGTCGGAATAGAGAAATTACGGTTAATTTTAAAGTTCGTGATAGAAAGGCGCCAAATATAGAGCGCCAAAATTGGCCAATTGGAACAATTCAATACCTTGGGCATAGTCAAAATAATGCTATTAAATTGCCTATTATAGATCAAGAAAATCGCGGGCTCTCACCTAAAGTCAACGTTTTTCCAAAAGAAATGCGCCAATTTGTTTCTTGGAGTAATGGTCAATTAAAAATGAATTTCACTAAAAAGGGGATTCATCAATTTAATATTATTGCCACCTCGGAGTATAATGTGCAGTCGGCGGAAAGTTTTTTGGTCGAAGTTTTTCCCAAAAACCGCAGTCGTCTTTTATACTTTTCTGACTCGACAAAAGATAAAGAAGTTAAATTTTATAAAAATGCTTATCAAAAATTAGACATTATGAATCCCGTTATCCAGGAAATAAATCTTCGCAATACTTCAGGAAGAGAGACCTTAATTATTGGAACGAGCATTCTAAAAGACCAAAGTATCGATGAAAAGTTGACTCTGGCGATGACTAAAATAAAAAACATTGTTATTGCCACACCATTGATGGATCATTTGCCACCGAAATTTCTTGATAAAATTAAGGAAGATTATCGTGTCTCGATTGTGGGTCGTTATTCTGAGTTACCACGCACCCCAAAACTTTCAGATATTGAATTTGTGAGTCGTGGTGATTTTCCCCGTGCCACTGCTGCGGTTCAATTAAAGCTTGATACAAGTGATGAGTCTCATGACCCCATTCTTTTTTCTACCGGCGTTGATACCACCAATTGTGAGCCAGTTTTTGAAATCGCCGATAAAAGGCGTCTTGTCCGTTTTAAAATCGGGGTTATTTGTGACCGTCCGAATGGTGGTCGATTGGCCTTACTTGGAACAGAATGGGCCGACTTAAAGGTTCAAGGGCAAGATAGAAATATTCCAGGAACATGGCTTAAAACCATGATTAGTACAGATTTAAAAAATTAAGAGGGTACCGTTAATGAAAAAGATAATTTTAAGTCTCCTAATTCTCCAGTCTCCTTCTTTTCTCGCCAAGGACTCTTTAGAGGAGAAACTCGAGCAATTAAATATACCTAGTCATAAAGTGACTCCTGTCGTTAGTAAAGATAAGCTTTATGTAGTGAATACACGCTATTCAGGCCTTGTTAAGAGGCATGAAGTATCATTTTTTGGGGCCAATAATTTTAATGCCGATGGCCACCTTGTCACGAAACAAGGAGGAGTGGCCTACCGTTATCATTTTAATGATAAATGGGAACTTGGCGCCCGTTATGGCCGCTATTCTAATCAATTAAGCCAATCGGGCCAAACCTTATTAAATGAATACTCATTATTGCCTGATTCTGATTATAGTGTGAGCAGTATGACTCTTTTTACCTCATATAATACCGTTTATGGAAAAGTCAGAATGACCAAGGAAAGTGTCCTTTATTTTGATCAATTTATTTCTTTAGGTGTTGGTCGAATGGAAACCGCCATTGGTAATCAATTGATGTTAGTTGGTGACCTCGGCCTTTCATTTTGGCTAGGGAAAAACTTTAGTGCTCGTTTTGGGCTTAATAATGAATTGTATAATAGAGAGCAAAGAGGCAATAAAAAACTCATTCATAATGTTATGGGCTATGTGGAAATGGGTCTTCTATTTGGAGGCATGAATATATGAAATCTACTCTTCTTTTGGCCCTTTTTTTACCCCTCCAAGTTCACGCTCAATCGGGTGCGGATCTTTTACTGGAGCAGTCGGGAAATGGAAATACAGCGACACAAATAAGTTTTAAGTCTCATAAGCAATTAGAGTTAGATGACCCCTTCCTGGTACAATTATACGGTTCTTGGAAGTCTGCCGGTAAGCTCAATTTTGAAGTTAATTCGTGGATGAACCTTATTGTTAATAAGAAATATGAAAAAGCAGCGCATCTTATTAGCGTGATCAAAAAGAAGGCCCCAAGCAATTATCTAAGCGTCGTCGAGGCCGCAAGTCTTTATCTCTATTGGAAATTAAATCTTAATCAAACATTTTTTAATGCCTGGTTACGGCATAGTGCCGAAAGTAATTTTTTAAAATCTCAACTAGGTGTTGCCTTAGATCAAACTATTTCAAAAAATGCGTCATTATGGTTTATTAATAATGGTATTCATATAGGGCCCGATCAGAAGCTGCAGTTAAAAAGCTTACGGACAAATGATAATCGTTTTAATATCCTTGCCCAGTCATGGTCTGCTCTGCGAACAGGTGAGGAGGCCCTTTATTGGTTACCAAAGTTGGCACAAGATGACCCTTTAAGATTTCGCTTAGCGCAAACCATTGTGGTGGATCTTGCTCGTCAGCGTAAGCTTGGCGCTGCGGCCAAATTATTAAAGCAAGTTTATGAACCGAAATTACACAATTCGGACGATTTGGAGAAAATATCCTCTTATTATATGCTCCTCGCTCGCCTACTTTATCAGGCCGGTGCGATGGACGCCTCAGAACATTATTACCGACTGATCCCAGAAAAATCTCAACAATTTCTTCAAGCTCGAGTTGAAGCGTTATGGATATCTCTTAGAAAAGGCGATATGCCCCATTTAAAAGGAGAGTTGGCCTCTTTGGATTTAAAATTATTTGACGATAAATTTTTACCGGAAGTTTATCTGGTTAGTTCCATTGCTCATTTAAAGCTGTGCCAGTTCCAAAATGTGAAAAAGGCGTTTGATTCTTATATTCGCGTGAATAAGAATTGGGCCGCACAAATCAGGAAAAATCGACTGCAGGAATCTCCTGCACTCATTAATGAGTATGATTATTATCTCAATATCGTTTTACGGGGAATGAAAAGTCAAAAGATCGAAAAAGAGCAATTGGATCGTTTAGCTCAGGCCAGTGTTGAGGCGACTGTACCCGCAATTGGTGTGCAAGAACATTGGCTGACTTCTCGTCAGGATCTAAATACCATGATGAGTATGACCGCAAAAAGAAAACAATTTGAATTGCGCAAGCGTTGGGAAAATAGGCAGAAGATTTTAGATAGTAGCATCCGTAAAATGCGCTTTGTGAAAATAGAGTTTATTAGTCTAATGCGGAGGTATGCTCAAAAATTAGAGGAAAAAAGCGGAGTTGATAAGGTTACAACCTTTGCCGCTGCAAGCGCAAAGAAAAACCAATTGGAGTTTCCTTTTGATGGTATGGCGTGGGGAGATGAGCCTTTTCATCTCACCGCAGAAGTGAAAAGCCTTTGTTTAGCTGGGAAAGAATAATGATTAAATGGCTTAGTTTATTGTCAATTACTTTGGTTTTAACCAATTGTAAAAAAGATGATTCTTATCTTTATTATAGTGATCCCCCTGCGCCTGAAACTCACCGGGGAACTTATCCAATTAAAAATATTATGAATGATACCAAGGTGGATATTCTTTGGGTCGTCGATAATTCGGGTAGTATGGGGTCCATTCAAAATAATATCATTGCCAACTCAAAAACATTTATGAATGCTTTTTTGAAAAATCGTTTTCTTGATTGGAAAATTGGACTTATTTCTACAGATCAAAGGGATTTACCCTACCTTGGGTTTCAGGCCCCATTTGATGCGCGCCATATTGATCCGGTTCCCGTTTTTCAAAAGGCGATTGGGTCTCTGGGGATTAATGGTGACCCCGAAGAATTTGTTTTTTATAATATTGAGCGTGTGATTGAGCAAAATAATCACTTTCTCAGAGAAGACTCTCATTTAGCAGTTATTATGGTGACTGATGAAAATGAACAAAGTGAAGGTGAATTTGGCGTTGATTATAATGCCCAAAATTTTCTATCGAGAATAAAAATGCGTATCGGATCAGATCATCAATTGCGTTTCTACGGGGCTTTTGAAATGGACGATCTTAGAGAGTGTGGGCGCGAAAGAGTGGTCTATAAAGGGAGTCCCTTTGCAGAAGTCATTACTGCGACGAAGGGTTTTCATATCTCAGCTTGTGTGAATGATTTCGGAACTCAATTGGCAACGATTGGTGATGATATTGTTAAGCTCGTCAAATCGCCTCGTATTCTTCTTAAGTCTAAACCGAAGATAGAAACAATTCGGGTTTTATACCGTGGTCAAGAATTACCAGGTGGGAAGCTTGAGGACGGAGGCTTTTGGTATTACGATGATTATTTTAATTCTGTTAGTTTTTATAATTTAAACTTCGCTCCAGACTTTGATAATGACTTTATTGATATTGACTTTGAGATCGATGATGGAATCACTAGGTAAGATTAATGAGCGTAGCGGCCATTAAAGGCCGTTTTTTTGCTTAAAATGATGATTAATAGTCGGGTTTTGATTGCCTCCGCTTTTTCTTATCTCCTTGTTCTTTTTTATTTTTGAGGCGCTTTTCAATGGCCCCCTTTTTAGGCTTCGTCGGCCGTCGCTTTTTAGGTGCTATTGCCACGGAGTTAATCATTTCTTCAATCTTTTCAATACAATCAGCGGTATTAAGGCCCTGATTGCGAAACCGCTGACTAGTGATACTAACGGTCCCATCGTGTTGCATTTTACGCGGATATTTTTCCTGAAAGCGTGCAATTAGGCCTGGAAAAGAAATGGAAGATAATTTAAGGTTCCAGATAAGCGTCACCTTAGAGTTCACCTTATTAACATTTTGCCCACCAGATCCAGAACTTCTACTAAAGGAGAAATTGAATTCTTTAATGGGGATTTTAAGCGGTTTCATATGGTAAGATTAAGGGCAGTGATTATAGAAATCAACTGCCTTGAGGTTTATTAGATGAATAAAGATGAGGATTTAATAGCATTAATTCTATCGACACTATCTTTTTATGAACCGATGACTCTTGAAAAGATCATTTTAGATCTTGATTCTGAATCCTTGAGCAGATACCCTCAATTTGGGCGCGATCATTTGGAGGAAATTCTGGGCCAATTGGTGCGCCAAAAATCCATTAAAATGAAAAAAATAGAGGGGGATAGAACCTGGATCCGGCTATTTCCCAATAAGTCACTTTGGCAAAAATGGAAAAGCTTATTTTAATGGTGAGCCGATTCTTTTGATATTAAGGCATTCTTTTCTTGATAAAAAATAATAGCGCTCGCAACTCCTTGTGTCATAATGGAATAATGAAGACTATTTTTATCTTATTTCTATTCTACTTCCCGTCGATTTTGTCCAAAGTAGATGCTACTTGGATCGTTGATAATACAATTAGTGGACATAAGGTTTGGACTCATAAAAATAATAATCGCTCTTATACAATTTCGGTGAGTGATATGAGTCATATTGATTGGCTGAGTACAAAAGAGAATTTTTCCTCCTTAGAAAAGGCCAAAGAAAAAGTATTGAACATATTTAGTCGGAAAAAAATTATATTTAAAAAGAAAAAGATTTATAAGAATGATATTTGGCAAGTCGGTGAGTTGCATAAAAATAATCAAAGAAGTCAATTTGTGGAGTTGTTTAAGTTTGATAAAGGAAGATTGTATAGTTTCTTATATTATTCTGAGACGCTTAATCTTAAAGATAATTTAAGGGTCGCCAAAAGTATTTTCAATAAATTAATAGAATCGAAAAACTCTATTAAAGTCACAAAAGAGCAAATTAAGAAATTTAGAAAGTTCAAGGGGAGAAGGCGTTGAGGTCTATCATATTCTCCCTATTCTTCTCCTTGTTCTTCTCCTTCACAATTGCTGCCGAACAAAATTCAATGTGCTCTGGTTCGCAGGCGAAAATGGATTTGGGGGCCATTTGTCCCTTATTTGAAGAGGTGGCACATTGTTCAGAATTAAAAGAAGAGCAGCGCAAACTTTGCCCACCTGTCGCCGAAAGCTTGGGTAAGGTGACACTTCTTTCGGGGCAAAGTTGCGTATCAAGTATTTGGGATGATATCCGTGAAACCATATGGAGCTTTAAAGATATCCTTGTCGGGCTTTTTAAAAATGTCTTTGATAAAGACACTCGAAATACAACAATTAAGCAATCCTCTGCCTTTTTTCACTCCATATCTAATTTTTTCGAAATGGAGTTCGTCAAAGCGAAGAGGGAGGTAGGTCCCCCTAAAAATGTTCGCGCCTTAATAAAAGTGACGAAGAATTTAATAAATTTTTTAATGGAGAAGGTTTCAAGCTTCTTGGCCCGTAAGTTACCCTCCGTTAATTGCATGAAACACGAGGTTAAGGTTGCCACAACCTGTCGCTTCTTATCGGCAATGCTGATTCCTCCGGGAAATGCGAAGGCGTTGATTAAGCACGGACCTGATGCCCTGGCCAAGTCACCAGGTATCATAAAAACTCTTGAAAAAACTGGCCTTAAGTCTTCATCTATCCGCAAAGGTTTTTCCTCCCTTAATAAACGAGACCCAAGCGAAAAAATACGCAGTTATTTAGGGCAATATGCTT
>JBFGZE010000067.1:0-19500 GCA_041586955.1 Bacteriovoracaceae bacterium | reverse complement strand
GTGAGAAAAAGTGGCACTTTATTTTCGGTATAAGTCACTTCGTAGACAGAGTCGCCAAAAAGAAAGCCGCGGTCAAAAACAGAGATTTTGGCGTCGGCCTCGGAAACAATTTGACCATTGATTGACGCCAGGGATTTATTTGTCATAAATCCCCTCGTACCCATCGGCGACAAAGTTCCAGGCCTCACTCCAGACGTGGACCTTTTTACTGGGAGCACCGTTATGAATCAACTCCAATTGCCGGTGGGTCCATCCTAAAATACTCTCTTGTAAGTTGGCGGCAGAAATACCTTTTTGAGATAATTTGACGGCGTATTCTGAGCTCCGTTGGCCAATAGTGCAATAGGCGAGAATCGTTTTTTGACTAAAATTGCTAGGATTTTTTTCGTATTGGGCCTGGGTGATTGCACCAGGAATCATGGAGACATTTTGCTCTTGGGATGAGCGAACGTCTACTAATTGGTATTGATCCTTGTCCTTATTATAGTCTTCAATGCTAATGTGCTTAATTTCTGAGAATTGGAGGCGAATGCTCTTGGCCATGCCATGAACAATCTCAGCTTTATTAGTCGCTTCGTTAGGGGCCAGGCAGGAAGAGAGGTTAAATAAAATGGTTGCTAAAAATATGGCAGTTTTCATGCGGGCATTATGCCCAAAGCGTTGGTTTTTGGCAAAAATTGACGAAGTTTGTGGTCCTTAGGATAATAGAAGTTGAGGTAATTATGTATTTTTTGACCTATTTAATTGCATTTATACTAAGTGCGCAGATTTCTGGTGCTACTGTCAGATTTAACTCAGTGAGCGATATTCAAATGTCGGCGGGGAAAAATACATCTTCACTTTTTACTGTGATTACTGACGAACCTGCAGACGGAGCAGGGACGACTGATTCAGATCCCGCTGTTGTTTATATCCCTTATAACAATTCTGTTGCGGGGGATGACACACAAAAGTTCGTCACCATTGATAGTGCGTCGAATCTTCCAAGTAAGGGGGAGGGCTCCTCTCTATTACGTGTCTATTTAGATGCTGATAATACTGACTCTGCCGGTCAGTACCTCTATGCCGCGATTCAAGACTCAGGTAGTTCATATAAAATTGTTTCCAGTTATTATGATTTAGGTGGCAGTGTTTCGACTTCGGGGATTACTCATGATCTCGACTTTACTGATATTTGTGTGAACGGCTTAGGGGCGGATGGTTGCTCAGCACTCGATACTCTTTCATCTGGAACCGCACAAAAAGATTTTCTCCTTTATTTCTTTTTATCAAGTAGCTCTACTTATACGGTCAATAATGCTGTAACCGTTGATTCATCCACTAATACTGGAGGTGTTTTTTTGACAGTCAAATTATTTGCCCAGCACACCGCACCACAAACTGTTGCGATTAGCGAATTACGCAAAGGTGATGGCCGCTTGACTGCTGTATACACTGGAACAACTTACGATAATCATTATCGCACTTTGGCGGTCACAAAAAATACGGTCTCAGGTAATCTTTCATTGGCCTCAAATCAAGGAGTCCAGGACACTGGCTTTGATGAATTGATCGATATGAAGACAATCGCTTCAAGCGGTTATGGAACGATCCGTAATTTAGAAAATGGTACGACTTATGATGTGGCCGTTATTTTTGAGAATAAATATCAAATTTCAACTGCAGTCGAGACCAGTAAGCAACAAACACCAGAGGAGATAGAAGCTCTTTTAGAGAAGCAATCTTGCTTTTTTCTGACAGCTGGTTTTGGTGGTGAGCATTTTTTGATTGATGGTTACCGCTGGTTTCGTGACCATATTTTAATGCGTGTATGGTGGGGGAAATTTGCTGTTCGCGGCTATTATTCTTTTGCTGAGAAACGAGCGATGTTGGTGTACCAGAGCTCTATTTTGGCCGCCATATTTCGCTTCCTCGCTTATTTTTGGCCGATCGCTTTGATGGCCATTATGGCCCTTTTTGCGGGAGGCCTTCTAGGGTTAATTCCACAGAAAGCGAAGCGTTGAGGCGTTGAGTCGTGATCTCTCTCACTGTAGGCGGTAAAAACAATGCTTAAAATTTTGTCAATATTTGGAAGGAGTAGAAATGGCCGGTCATAGTAAGTGGGCGAATATCAGACACCGCAAAGGTGCGCAAGATGCTAAAAGAGGAAAGATTTATTCTAAATTAGTGAAGGAGATTTCTGTTGCTGTGAAAACTGGTGGCGTTGATCCTGAATGTAATCCTCGATTACGCTTGGCCATTCAAAATGCCAAGTCCCAGAATATGCCTAAAGATAATGTTGAACGTGCCATTAAGAAGGCCAGTGGTGAAGGTGCCGAAAATTTCGTTGAAACGACATTTGAAGGTTATGGGCCAGATGGTGTGGCCATTTTCGTCGAGTGTGCGACTGACAATAATACTCGTTCAGTGGCCAATGTTAGAAGTTATTTTAACAAAAACAATGGTAGTCTTGGGAAGGATGGCTGCTTACAATTTATTTTTGACCGCAAAGGTATCTTTACTTTTAATGCAGAAGATATTGAAGATGAAGATGAATTTACAATGGAAATGATCGATGCGGGAGCAGAGGACGTTGAGGTTGAAGATGGCATGGTGACAGTCATTACGGCAATGGAAAACTTTGGCAGCGCCTCAAAGAAAATCCAGGAACTCAATTTAGAGTCAATTGATGCCGGGCTAAAGAGAGTACCCACAACCTATAAAGAGATCAGCGAGCAGGCCTACCCAACCTTTATGAAACTAATCGATCTTTTGGAAGATGATGAAGACGTTCAAAATGTTTATCATAATGTTGAATTTGATGAATCCTTTATGAGTTAATTCTAAATGAGGGCGCCAGTTTCGATAATTGGCGCATTTTCCCTTGGTCTTCTGAGTAGACGTTTAAAGCGGAGATTCCTCTAGCTTTATGCCAAGTTGACGATCTACAATTATATTTTACGGGTACAAATGCAGTTTTTAATTCCACGGATTATTTATCGCCATCAAAATGCTTCGGTTGTGAGCTTGATATGAATCTATTGACCAAAATAAAAAGAAAAATTGAAAAGAGACCGAATCTCAAAGCGATTGCCTCATAGGTGTTTTCAATGATTCGCTTTGAACTGGTAAATATATGCGAAATTCAGTCCCGATACTGAAGTTAATGTCAGGATTGATCTTATTATTCTCAACGAGTGGAGGAGATGAGACTTCAACTCGGCCATCGAATTTTTCAACAAATTCTTTGATCAGAACGAGCCCGTAGCCAGTGCCTTTTTCACCACGAAGGCCAATGGTCGACTTGTTTTTTGACACTTCAAATATAGAATCTAAGCGATGAGAAGAAATTCCGATTCCTTGATCGATGACTTTGAATTCAATTTCTTGCAATTCTTGATTAAAGTTGATGATCAAAAAGACCGTTGTTCCAATTGGTGAAAACTTAATGGCATTGGTAAGAAGGTTGCCTATAATCGTATCTCTTAAAATAATACGATTGCAATAAGTGGCAATGGTGGGTGGCACATTATTGATAACTTGGAAACTAATGCCGGCCGTTTGGAATTGATGAGAAAAGAGGGACTTGATATCGAGAATGAAATCCTCAGTATTGATCAAATTTTTGATCTTTGAATAGTTCTCTTCCTGACTCGCATCAAGCGTCTTTACCGTTTGAATAATTTGATTAATTCTCTTGGCATTTTTATTGATACGCTCGATGGCCTGAAGGGAAATATCTTTTTTTTCTGTAATATTGGTATTGAGTTTATTTAAATGCAAATTCATGATGGAAAAGGGGTTTGATATATCGTGTAAAACAATTTTTAAAAGATAAGATTTTTGTTTCTTCTCATCTTCGAGTTTTATTTGATTTTTTTTTAATGCTTCTAAAGCACTTTCTAAATCATCATGTTTCTTGATGAGGTCCTGGGTTAAGCGCTCCAATTTCAATTGATGTGTTTCTAATTCAGTATTGGTTTTTTTTAAATCCTCTAATAGATCAATGGCGGGAACTCGTCTGTTTAGAGAGTTGGGTATATTTAAAAAGCGCAAGCTCTTAATTGCTTGGAGCAGGCGATAGATAAAGGATTTGGATTTTGGCAGGTAGATATCAAAAAAGACCTCTCGCTCTCCCTTCTCCATTTTGACCAAAGCTTCTGGGTGGTTAATAAAAGTAGGAAAATAGGAAAAGACATTCTGATAACAGATTAAGAACTCCATTAAATTGGAATGGCCATCCTTTATCCTTAGTTGCATTTTAATTTGAGATTCATGAACATATTTGTATTTAAAATCGATGGTGTGGAATAAGAAATTACCCACAAATTTTGCTTGAATCCAATAGGGCAAACATGGATGGACTAGGCCTGCACTGAGATTTTTGACTATTTGAAGGGCATCGGCGTCAACTACAAAGCGAGCAACTTCCTTACGGCATTGCTCCTCACCCAATAAATGAAACATCTTTTTAAACATGGGAACAAAAATTTCCCAATCTGTTCGTCCCATGGGACGTCTCAATTCTTCAATCGGTGGAGCATCGGGAAATTGCTCGAGAAAACTTTGAACATCAATATCGCTATTCTCGAGAATGGAAAAAAGGGCATCAAAACAAATATTGGATACTTCTTTCAATTAATCGTCCTTATTATTGTTATTGTAAATATTGTTTAATACTAACCAGCGGTATGGCGTGCCCTACCGGTTAGTATAAATAATTCATCGAAGGCCCAAAGAATGTACTTATGTAGCTATTTGAGATGATAGATGGTGTCTAGGGATATGACTAAACGATTCTTATTAAGATTTCTTAATTATACTTAAAAGGCCTCGAGATGAGGCCCTTTAAACATGTTTAGGTAAACGGGTTTTAGCCGTTGAGAGTATCGGCAAGCTCGCCTGCTTGATAAAGCTCGGTAATAATATCATTACCACCTATCAGCTCTCCCTTAACATAAAGTTGGGGAAAAGTTGGCCAATTGGAATAAGTTTTAACACCTTGGCGAATATCCATATCTGAAAGAATATCAAATGTTTTGAAATTGATTTTCATACTATTAAGGATGGCGATAACATTTGCACTAAAGCCACACATTGGTGCTTGGGGTGTGCCTTTCATAAAAAGGAAGACATCATTGGAGTTAATAAGCCCTTTGATTCGCTCATTGAGATCGAGGTTTTTATTTGTTTCGATGACAGGTTCGCCACCAATTGGGGTCGCGCTTTCACTACCTAAAATATTAAATGGGTTGTCACTCATAATAAACTCCTAAAAGTTAGAGTAGGCCTTGGGTTTTTGCCTTTTCTTTTGTTAACGTTTTTAATTGGACCGCGTGAATTTCATTCGCCCCAATTTTTTCTTTGAGAATATCCATCACCATGCGGTGTTGTTCTAGAAGCTTTTTCCCAATAAAGGCATCAGAAATAATCATAATCCCTAAATGGTCTTTAGTGCCAGTTAGGTCATGTACCTTAACATCCGCATCTGTTAGTATTTCTTGAATTAAAGTTTTTACAATTTCAAATTCCATTATTATCCTCTAAGCCGCGACGGCCACAAAACTAGTGATAAGGGTAAGTATTCTCATGCCATAAGTGGTCCAACCCAATTTTTTATGCATAGGGCGAATCAGATTATCACCCTTTAATAATCTGCGACCAGTATAGATCATACCAAAGTAAAGGAAAACTGTGGTGACAGCAATGCTGACATGAATGTTTAGCCACATCGTGTTGTGAATCGCTTGGGAGGCCTTCGCTATGGCGCCACGGTTTAATTCGATTTGTAAAATCAGGAGGATATCCCAAATAATACTTATCCCCATTACTTTGACATGGACTTGACGCTTTCTTCTCTTATAAACTCCAAATGATATTAAAAGCACAATGAGTGCCGATTGGATTTGAAACAGAAAAGCTGAAGTCATTAGTAGTCCTTGTCGAAAACTTATTTATAATGAATTTTAACAAGGTCTACAATAGGGACATTCAATTTATAGAGAAAACTTGATTAAAATGAGGAATAGATGGAGAATTTAACCTTAGGCAAATGGGCCGTCATTGATATCGAAACATCGGGCATTGATCCTTCCTATGACAAAATTATAGATATTGGTTTTCTTGTTTATGAAGGTGCGGTGTGCGTTAAAAAATACCAATCACTTGTTCGTTATGATGGGGAATTATCACAATTTATTCAGAAACTGACGGGAATTAGTCAGGATCAGGCCAAAAATGCGCCTCTTTGGACCCTCGTTGAGCCGGAATTATTGGAATTGGAGGGGCATCATCTTTTGGCCCACAATGCTGCTTTTGAAGAATCTTTTCTCTCCCCTTATTTTACAGATCTTGGCACGGGCGGTGAAAAAGAATCCTATGAAGACAGTCTTTTTTATTTAGCTCTTCTCTTTCCCGGTCGTAGCAGTCTTAAGTTGGAAGGCCTGATTCAGGATTTTAATATCCGTGAAAGTGAAGTGCATAGGGGTTTTGAGGACTCGGTGGATTTACTAAAGGTCCTCTTGGCAGCAACCGCCTGGCGTAAAAAGGACCCTGCCTTCGGCGGTCTTTTTACTGACCTTATTCAAAAATATCAATTGCAGGATTGGTGGTATGCGAAGTTTTATCTTCTCTCTGATGATGAAATAGAGGCCTTGGCCTTGAGTGTAAATTTTAATATTGAAGGAGCACTTGAATATTATTTGCAAAACCAGCAAGAGGAACTTCCTTTAAGTATTAATGATCCTCAATTCGACCTTAAATTTAATGGCGCCAATATAAAATCGATTTTCGAAAAGGAGGACATTATCAAAGAGCGCCTCCCTCATTATAAGGCGCGTCCTGCTCAGCAAGAATTATCTCTAAGAACAGGGCAATCATTTAAAAATAATGTCCATAGTCTTATTCAGGCACCAACCGGAACAGGGAAAACCTTAGGCTATTTAATACCATCTTCATTATTTGCCATAGATGAAGGGAAGCAGGTACTCGTTTCTACGGGAACCAAAACTCTTCAGCACCAGGCGATCTCTAAAGACGTGCCTCAATTGCGCTCCCTCTTAGGACTTGGTCCCGATCAATTACGGGTAAAGCGCTTGATCGGCTCAAATAATCACCTTTGTGAGTCAATTTTTAGGCAAACGGAAGGGCAAGAGGATTTGCTGCTGGAAACCCGTTCTTTCGAGGAAAAATTAACTGATTTTTATTTTGATTTGGTCTTTTTTACTAATGGCCAGAATACTGGGGAACGACAGATCTTGCGCGATGATCTTCCCTATGTTCTCAAAGCAAAATGGCCAAAATTTAAAGACAAGGATGGGGAAATTGCAGTTGATTTCCGATCGTGTACAGGCGCTAAATGTCCTTTTAAAGGAGAGTGTACTTATATTAACGGTCTACGTGAGGCAAAGGATGCCCATATTATTATTGGTAATCATGCATTGATGTTTTCTTGGCCAAAGGGTTTTCCTCGCCCCGCCCATATTGTGGTTGATGAGGCCCATAAAATTGAAGAGGAAACCACCCGCGCCTTTACCATGGAAATCGCTCAGCATGATTTGGAACAAATGGCGAAACAAATGCAACATTTGCAGGGAATTGGTTCACTCTTTTATTTATTAGCACAAGTAGAAGAAAGCGAAGGGCAGAGCACAGAAATTATCAATGAATTACGCAATGAAAGTATCAAAACCTCACAAATTCTTAGTGACCATTTAAATCAATTACCTCTATGGGTGGAATCTTACTTTAAAAAGATGCCCCGTTATACTGATAAATATTGGAATGAGCTTCCAATGATTAACCCCAAAAACGCGACCGATGAACTGGGCCTTAAGATTGTTAAAAGTTTGGAAAGTTTACATTTTGTACTGTCTCATTTTGAACAATTATTAGTCCCTATTTTAACCAAGCTTGAAGGCCGTGAATTCCGTGAGGATGGGGAAGTGATTGCTCGCACCCGCCTTGATAAATTTATGGGGCAATTGAGTGATATGGTCATGACCTTAAAATCATTATTAGAGTTGCAGGAGGGTTATTCTCACTCTTTAAAGTATCATGAACGGGATGGCCTTTTGATTCAAAGTGCACCCATTGATGTCGGTCGAATTCTTCATGATCAATTATTATCACCCTCTTCCTCAGTGGTTTTTACCTCAGCAACTCTTGGTAATGCTAACGGAGATCAAGGCGTTAAAGGGGTAGAGTGGGCAACTGGTTATAGTTATCTTGATCCTGAAAGACGTTTTAAAAGAGGGTTTTTCTTGCCTTCTGTTTATGATTATTCCCAGAAGACCAAAGTTTTTCTTTGTGATGATACATTGCCCTTATACGACTCTAATTTCGTACCACAAACCTTGGACCCAATTCTTGAAGTGATTAAAAAGCTTAATGGGCGCAGCTTATTATTATTTTCTGCGAAACAGCGTTTTGAAGTGGCGCGAGAAGTACTCTTAAAAGAGTTTGAAGGCAAAATTCCTCTCTATATTCAAGGCATGGGTAATAATGTCGTGGAAGAATTTAAGAATAATGGGGAGGGCATTTTGCTCGGAATGGAGAGTTTTGGAGAGGGAATTGACGTTCCCGGAGAGGCCTTACAATTCGTTTTTATTGATAAAATTCCTGACCTCCGCCAAGACTTAGTGATCAACCAAAGACGCCAATTCTACGATTCCAATTTGGGCAATGAATTTACTGATTATTATCTTGCTCATCGCACTCGTTCTTTACAGCAAAAGCTAGGGCGTCTCTTACGGACAGAAAGTGACCATGGAGGCGTTATTATTGTGGATCGCCGTATAAGGCGTTGGAAAGGCAATACTCTTGAAAAATTACGTCGCTTAATGGAGCCCTATGAGATTAATTTGGGACCTCTTGATGACGCCTGTAAGCAGGTGGTCGACTTTATCCAAGAGCATCCTATTTAGGACTCTTTATCGAGATTGTTGAGATATTTAATCTGAATGCGGATACCATCTTCAGTATCGAGGCGATAGGGGATAGTGACATACTTACTGGAAAAAAATCTCAGAGCAGGAGGGTTAATATTGCCCATTTCATCTTCATTACCGTCATTGCCCTCTATGATTTTATAAGCAATACCTTGTAAGGAGCTACCTCCAATCATCATTGTTTCGCTACCCGTTCCCGTTCTTTGAGCAATAATTGTTTTTTGGGTTGGGCATTGACTGTAAAACCATTGGTTAAAACTAGTAATCGTTTGATAATAGTTTTTACTGGTCACATCTTCTTTTTTTGACTTGAGAAAGATGAGACTGGTGCAGGTGACTGGTGTGGAGATATAAAATTTAGGCTGAACGTGAATTTCATCATAAAAGCTTTGATCACCATTTTTAAAGGTATAATTAACGATATTATCACGGGACTCAAATTTAAAAATTTCGTGAACGATTTCCTTTCCCAGAACCCTTTGGATAAAAACGCTCTGGGGAATATAATCCTTAGAGATAATATAATCGACATGCACCGTTAATAATTCACCGGTAGAAACTCGGCTGTGTTGCTCGGCGACAAAGTGGTAAGAGAGGTCGCTATGGTCTCTAAAAACTTCAAACTCTTCTTCGCAATAGACAGAGCCATTTTTTAAATACGTATAGGCGCCCCGGTAGAATTTTTCGCCCTTGGGCTTAGTTCGATGCTGCATACTCCCAATACTACTATCTTTTGCTAGAAATAAAAGGGGGAAAAGAGTAAGATGCTCAGCAAAAGGTGGTTTTAATATGTCCTACGAGTTTTATAAGATACTCCATTTCTCTAGTTTGTTTATTCTCTCTCTCGCCGCTGGCGCTCAATTTTATGCTCCCAAAGAGCTCAAATGGCCTAAGATTATAGTCGGAATTTCTTCGCTTTCTGTTTTAGTCGCCGGAATGGGCCTTATTGCTAAGGGTTTAGGGATTTCCCATGGAGAAACTTGGCCATTATGGCTAAAGTCAAAAGTGGCCATTTGGCTGCTTATTGCCATAGGTATTCCCATGATGAGCAAACGCGGCCAGATGCGCTCAGGTGCCATTTTGGTAGTCGCCATCTTAATGGTTATTCAGGTTCTCTTGGTTGCTTTTAGGCCAGGGGACTAGTGAATGGCAGAGCGCCCTTCACGATATAGTTATAAAAGTTTATTGCTTTTCAGTTTACCTTCGATTTTAAGCTCAGTGATGGAGCCTTTGGCCTCTATGGTCGACTCGGCCTTGGTTGGTCATAAAGACACATATATGTTGTCTAGCTTGGGCATTGGCCTGGCAATTATCAACTCCCTCACATGGGTATTTAATTTTCTGGTTCATAATTCGACTCAATGGATTTCGGCCAAGCGAGGGCAAACGGATTTGCTGCGACCCCGTATTAAAATATCATTGACTCTGGCCCTTGTCGTCGGTGTATTGGCCTTACTTTTTATTTGGCCATTAAAAGATTTGCTTTATCAATTTGCCGACTGCCCTCCTGAACTCATCCCTTTGGTGAATGATTATTTTTATCCAAGGCTATTTTTTCAACCTTTGATCTTAATCGTGGTGACTTTACTATCAATTTTACGCGGTCTTGAATGGGTGCGCTTGGCCTTTGCGGTGGTTTGCCTAACGACCGTTTGTAATGTCATTTTATCGGCAATTTTTCTTTATGGAGCTGATTGGGGGTTGGCAGGGGTCGCTTACGGCACAATTATTTCCCAGGCCTTGGCCTTCTTTTTTATGATGGTTTTTTTGGTTCGAGAGGATTTAATTGGACGGGACTTTTTCCGGCTTAAAACGAAAGCGAGTGATTGGTTTCATTTTGGTAAAAACTCATGGGACTTGTTTGGCCGTTCATTAATTTTAACGTTGGCCTTTTTTTTTAGCACTAAGGTTGCGGCGCGTGAAGGGGTGCTGACATTGGCCGCTCATCAAGTCATGCTGCAGATTTGGTTATTCTCCAGCTTTTTTCTCGATGGAGTGGCGATTACTGGAAATGTTTATATATCGCAATTAAAAGCGAGTGGTGATGTGCTCAATCGAAAATTAGTATCGAATCGATTATTGCGTATTGGAATAGCTATTGGGCTTATGTTTAGCTTGGCCTTTTTTCTTTTCCCCTCTTATTTTCTCAATTTTTTTACTTCTGACGAAAAAATTCACGCTCTTATTTTGCCATGGTGGATCTGGCCTGTGATCGTTCAGGTACCAAATGCTATTGCCTATGTGTATGATGGTCTTATTTTTGGCCTTGGTGACTTCGCCTATTTACGAAAAGCGATGTTTTTTGGCCTGTTATTCGTCTTTGCTCCGGGGCTGCTAATGGCCTATCAATTTCATTCGTTACAAGGGATTTGGGTTGCAATGATGGCCCTGAATTGTTTTCGTGTGGCGACAGGGGTATTCTATATTCATCGTTCAGCAGGATCATCGTAAATGAAAAAGGGACTAGGGGCAGAAGGTTTCTCTAATCACTATTGGGAGAAAAATTATAGTGAGAGGGAGAGCATGGATGGAATTGGCAATGCTAGTCAGCATATCGCCTATATTAAAGCACTCTTTGCTCTAGAGTACGTTGATATTTCCAGCATTATTGATTTTGGTTTTGGCCTCGGGCATATATTAGAAGAAGCACTTAGGGAGTTTATTCCCTATAAAGCGATGGGCATTGAGCCGAGCGAAACCGCCTATCAAGAGGTTATCAATCGCAGCATATCCTCAATCGAGAGTACTAAATTAAATTTATATCAAATGGACTTGGTCAAATGGGCCCAGAAATATGAGTCAAAAAAAGTTCGTTTTGATTTAGGGATTTGTACTTCTGTTTTCCAATACCTCTCCAAGGAGGAATTAGAGTTTGTCTTACCGATTATGGCAGATAAGGTAAAGTACCTTTATTTTTCTGTTCCCACGGATGTTGAACTGGGACGGCAGATCGAAGAACTTGAGTTTAAAGATGAGTATGCTAAGCATCGAAGTCGGTCTTATTATTTAAAATTATTACGCCCCCATTTTACTTTTATTTCTAGCCGAATCTTAGAGAGCAAGGTACATTTCAATGAAGAGAATACATTTTTTACTGACCTCTTATTTCGATTTTAATGCGATTCTTTCTGCTAAGTTAAGGAGAATATTATGAGTTTATGCCCATGTGGAACTGAAAAAAAATATGATGATTGTTGCGCACCCTTTCTCACCGGAAGTCGCTTTCCTGACACGGCCGAGGCGACAATGAGGTCACGTTATACAGCATTTGCCCGTGGTGACGTTGATTATATTCTCAACACCAACCATGAAAGTACTCGCCATGAAATAGACGCTGAAGAAATCCGAATATGGTCCAATGAGTCAACATGGCTTGGGCTAGAAATTATCCGCTGCGATAAAGGTGATGTTGGTCATGAAAATGGTCAAGTCGAGTTTATCGCCTCTTATGAAGTCAAAGGCCTGGTGCAAAAGCATCATGAGATCAGTGAATTTAAGCGGGAGAATGGTCAATGGTTTTTTCTCGATGGGAAAGTGTTGAAGGCCCCATTGAGACGTTCTGAGACTAAGGTTGGACGCAACGACCCTTGTCTCTGTGGCAGTGGTAAAAAGTATAAAAAATGTTGTGCATAAAATGAAATGAGGACGCGCGTCTAATTAAAATTTATCGATTTCTTTAATGGCATATTTTTTTTAGATGCGCTAGTTACAGACCAAAATATTTTTGATATATTTCGTCCGTTAATAATTGACTAAGTGCTTTCAGATCTGTCTGGAGCTTGACCCAATCCTAGGGGTGAATGATTATGGCCTTTCATATTAAAAAGGGTTACGACGTTCCAATTTCAGGGACGCCCGAACAACAAATCCAAGAGGCGCCACGAGTGTCAACTGTTGCTCTTGTTGGTGCTGATTATGTAGGGATGAAGCCTACTATGTTGGTAAAAGAAGGTGAGGTCGTCCAAAAGGGACAGGCCGTTTTTGAGTGTAAGAAATGCCTTGGAGTGATCTATACAGCTCCCGCTGCTGGTGTGGTTAAATCAATTGTAAGAGGTGACCGCCGAGTTTTTCAAAACCTTGTAATAGAGGTCGCTGAAAATGAAGATCATGTGACTTTCGAAAACTTTATTAATAAAACTCATAACGAATACTCAAAAGAAGAGGTTACTGCCCTTCTGGTTGAGTCAGGATTATGGACAGGTTTACGAACCCGGCCTTTTTCCAAGGTCCCGTCAGTTGGCACAGAAGCAACCGCTATTTTTATTAACGCCATGGATACCAATCCTCTTAGCACTGATCCTGCTGTCGTTATAAAAGAGCACCAGGACGCTTTTAAAAGAGGAACACAAGTTCTATCCAAGTTAACAGCTGGCAAAACTTATGTCGTCCGTGCCCTTGGGAGTCAGGTTCCAGTTGCAGATGGCGATAATATTGAATTGGCCGAGTTCCATGGGGTTCACCCGGCCGGTAACGTCGGCACGCATATCCACTTTCTAAACCCGGTTTATGGGGATAAAAAGGTTTGGCATATTGGCTACCAGGATGTGATTGCCATTGGCCGTTTATTTTCGAGTGGACTTCTTTTCACTGACCGAATTGTGGCCCTTGGTGGACCTAAGGCCCGCAATCCGCGTTTATTACGTACTCGTTTAGGAGCTGATATTTCTCAACTTATTGCTGGAGAGGTTAAAGAGGGCCCTATTCGAACGATTTCTGGTTCTATTTTAAATGGCCGTAAAGTGGATGAAACTTTTCACTATCTTGGTCGATACCATAACCAAATCACTGTTTTAGAAGAAGATACTCACCGTGAATTTCTTGGGTGGCAGGGTCCTGGTTGGGATAAAATTTCGTTAAAAGATGTTTTCGCCAGTCATGTGCTGATTGAACTTTGTGATAAAATTCCATTTCTTACGAAAAAGGTTTGGGACCTAGGGACCAATAAGCATGGTAGTCCACGCGCGATGGTGCCCGTCGGAGTATTTGAACAGGTCATGCCACTCGATATTTTGCCCACTCAATTATTAAGAGCGTTGGTCTGTGGAGATTCTGACCATGCTCAATTATTGGGTTGTTTAGAATTGGATGAAGAAGATTTGGCCCTCTGTACTTATGCCAGTCCTGGTAAAACAGACTTTGGACCTCTTTTGAGAGACAATTTAACGATTATTGAGAAGGAAGGATAATGAAGTTTTTAAGAGGTGTTCTGGATTCTCAGCATAAGCATTTTGCCGCTGGGGGAAAATTAGAAAAACTATACCCTCTCTACGAAATGCTCGACACTTTTCTCTATACTCCAGGGGATGTGACAGAGGGAAGCGTTCATGTCAGAGATGGACTTGATTTAAAAAGAATGATGGGAACAGTGGCCTTGGCCCTAATGCCCTGTATTCTTTTTAGTCTTTATAATACAGGCTATCAGGCCAATGCAATTCTTGCGGCCACAGGGGCCACGGCCGAAGGTTGGCGAGCGGAATTGATCAATATGCTTGGTCTTGGTTTCTCTCCTGATAATATTTTGGCCTGTGTTCTACACGGTCTTCTTTATTTTCTTCCGGTTTTTCTGGTCACCAATATTGCCGGAGGCTTTTGGGAAGTGATCTTTGCGACCGTTCGCAAGCATGAAATTAATGAAGGTTTCCTCGTTACTGGTCTTTTATTCCCTTTAACGTTGCCTCCCACCATTCCTTTATGGCAGGTGGCCTTAGGGATTAGTTTTGGTGTGGTCATTGGTAAGGAAATTTTTGGCGGAACTGGCCGTAACTTTCTTAACCCCGCCTTAACGGCCCGTGCCTTTTTATTCTTTGCTTATCCTGCTGCCATTTCAGGCGACGCCGTTTGGGTTGCTGTCGATGGCCATACTGGTGCCACGGCCCTTTCACAAGTGGCGACTGGAGGTATGGATACTTTAAGCGTAACTTGGTTACAATCTTTCCTCGGCCGTATTCCTGGCTCAATGGGTGAGACGTCGACCTTGGCATGTCTTTTAGGAGCAATTTATCTTTGTAAAACAGGAATTGGCTCTTGGCGTATTATGTTGAGTATGACGATCTCGACATTAGTCTTTGCCGGCGTTCTTAACGGTATTGGCAGTGACTCTAACTTTATGTTCTCTCTTCCTCCCTTATGGCACATAGTGGTCGGTGGATTTGCCTTCGGTTGTGTTTTTATGGCCACGGATCCTGTTTCAGCAGCAATGACTCAAAAGGGTCAATTCTATTACGGTGGGCTGATTGGTTTTATGGTTGTTCTTGTTCGTGTCATTAACCCCGCTTACCCCGAGGGAACGATGTTAGCGATTTTATTTGCCAATTGTTTTGCTCCTCTCATTGATTACTTTGTTGTGAAGGGCAATATTAAGAGGAGGTTATTGAGACATGCAAAATGATAGTGTAGCTAAAACGGTAATTGTTGCGGCGGTTCTTTGTGTTTTTTGTTCCGTACTTGTTTCGACAGCGGCCATTAAATTAAAACCAATGCAAAAAGAGAATAAAGCTCTCGATATTAAGAAAAACCTTCTTTTATCGGCAGGACTTTTAACAAGTGACAACCCTTCTAAAGAGGATATCACTGAGGCCTTCAAGGCGATAGAAACTCAAGTCATCAACCTTGATAATGGTGATGTGACAGATATCGACCCTTTAACTTTCGATGCTAAAAAAGCAGCGAAAGATCCCAAACAAAATAAAATCATTGATAATGGTAAAGATCTGGCACGGATTAAGGTTCGTGCTAAGTATGGCAAGGTTTATATCGTGAAGAAAGGCGACGCCATCGACCTTATTGTCTTACCGATTAATGGGAAAGGTTTATGGTCAACTCTTTATGGTTTTATGGCCCTTGCTCCTGACACGAAGACAATTAGAGGTTTTGGTTTCTACGAGCATGCCGAGACTCCAGGCCTTGGTGGTGAAGTTGATAACCCAAAATGGAAAGCTTCCTGGA
This sequence comes from Bacteriovoracaceae bacterium, assembly GCA_041586955.1. GTDB lineage: Bacteria > Bdellovibrionota > Bacteriovoracia > Bacteriovoracales > Bacteriovoracaceae > JBFGZE01. Next base: position 3,628 of record JBFGZE010000067.1, on the reverse strand, counting down.
TTGGTAAAATTGCCCTTGATCAAGACTTTAATCCTATTATTGATGTGGTTAAAGGTATGGTCGATCCTAAGCACGCCAATGCCTCTTCGCAGATTGATGGTTTATCTGGCGCGACTTTGACTGCAAATGGAGTTGAGGGGCTGGTTCAATATTGGTTAGGTGAGGATGGTTATGGTCCTTATCTTGAAAAACTCAGAACGAAGTTAAATTAAGAGGGTATAGATATGAGTGTACGTAAAACAATTATTGATCCTCTCTTTACTAATAACCCGATCGCATTGCAAATTCTTGGGATTTGTTCAGCACTTGCGGTAACAACAAAACTAGAAACTGCTTTGGTAATGGCCGCGGCCGTAACCTTAGTGACCGCCTTCTCTGGAGCTTCAGTCAGTATCATTCGCAATACAATACCTTCTAGTATTCGGATTATTGTGCAAATGACCATTATTGCCTCTTTGGTGATTGTGACAGACCAAATTCTAAAGGCCTTCTTCTTTGATGTGGCCAAAAGTATGTCTGTTTATGTCGGCCTGATTATCACCAATTGTATTGTGATGGGACGCGCCGAAGGTTATGCCATGAAAAATGGATTTGTGATGAGTTTTTTCGACGGCCTTGGTAATGGTCTTGGATACTCCATCGTTCTTCTTTTTGTTGCTGTCTTTCGTGAATTATTTGGTAGTGGCACGCTCTTAGGTCATTCCATTTTACCCCTTGTCAGCGAGGGGGGATGGTATCAACCTAATGGTTTGGCCCTTTTATCTCCATCAGCTTTTTTCTTGATCGGGATATTTATTTGGGTTCTTCGCACATTTAAAAAAGATCAAGTTGAAAAGGCATAGAGGTTAATATGTTAGAGCATTATTTAAGCTTATTTATGAAGGCCGTTTTTGTTGAAAACCTGGCCCTTTCTTTCTTCCTGGGAATGTGTACATTCTTAGCAGTTTCTAAAAAGGTCGACACCGCTATTGGACTTGGTATTGCTGTCACAGTAGTGCAAACGATTACTGTTCCCGTTAATAATTTACTCTTTACCTATCTTTTAAAAGAGAATGCCTTAACTTGGATGGGCCTTGAGGGATTTGATTTATCATTTCTTGGCCTTATTTCTTATATTGGCGTGATTGCGGCCATGGTTCAAATCCTAGAAATGACTTTGGATCGCTTCTTCCCGGCCCTTTATACGGCACTAGGGATTTTCCTACCTCTTATTACCGTCAATTGTGCCATCCTTGGTGGCTCATTATTTATGGTCGAAAGGGATTATAACTTTGCCGAAAGTGTTGTTTTTGGTTTTGGCTCTGGCGTTGGTTGGGCCTTGGCGATTGCAGCGTTAGCAGGTATTCGTGAAAAGTTAAAATACTCCGATGTTCCAGAAGGACTTCGTGGTTTAGGGATTACTTTTATTACAGTGGGCTTGATGGCGTTTGGCTTTCTGGCCTTCTCTGGGATTCAACTTTAATAGATTGAAAAAGGAATAATGATGAACGAAATCGTTCTGGGTGTCTCCATGTTTACAGCGATCGTCCTAGCATTAGTGGCGATCATTTTATTTGCTAAATCTAAGCTTGTCGCTTCGGGTAACGTGACTCTCAATATTAATGATGAGAAGAATGTTGAAATTCCCGCAGGTGGTAAACTTCTCAATGTTTTAGCTGACCAAAAGCTCTTTATTTCTTCTGCCTGCGGTGGTGGTGGGACTTGTGGTCAATGTAAGGTTAAAGTTCTTGAGGGTGGCGGGGAAATCCTGCAGACAGAACTTTCTCATATCAGCAAACGTGAAGCTCGTGAGGGCTGCCGCCTTTCTTGCCAAGTTTCCGTGAAGCAAAGTATGAAGGTTGAAGTACCTGAAGAAGTTTTTGGTGTCCGCAAATGGAAATGTAAAGTTCGCTCAAATCATAATGTGGCAACCTTTATTAAAGAATTAGTTCTTGAGTTGCCGCCCGGGGAAAGTGTTCCCTTCCGTGCAGGTGGTTTTATTCAGATTGAAAGGCCACCAGGCCTTAATATTGACTATAAAAACTTCGACATCGAAGAAGAATACCGTGGGGATTGGGATCATTTTAATCTTTGGCAATTCAAATCAAATGTTAAAGAGGAGACGATTCGTGCCTACTCTATGGCAAACTACCCCGAGGAAAAGGGTATTATCATGCTAAACGTGAGGATAGCATCACCTCCTCCGCGCTTACCCAATGTCGAGCCGGGGAAAATGTCCTCCTATATTTTTAATCTAAAAGAAGGTGATGAAGTTACAATTTCTGGACCATTTGGAGAATTTTTTGCCCGAGACACTAAAAAGGAGATGATCTTTGTTGGTGGTGGTGCAGGAATGGCGCCGATGAGATCTCATATTTTTGATCAATTCCGCCGTATACATACTGATCGCAAAGTTTCCTTCTGGTATGGGGCACGCTCTAAGCGTGAAATGTTTTACGTCGAAGATTTTGATGCTATTCAAAACGAAAACCCCAATTTTAAATGGCATGTGGCCTTGTCTGACGCCCAACCAGAAGATAATTGGGAAGGTTATACTGGTTTTATTCATCAGGTCCTCTTTGATAATTACCTTAAAGACCACCCAAACCCAGAGGACTGCGAATACTACCTCTGTGGACCTCCAATCATGAATAAATGCGTTATTGATATGCTTCTCTCTCTCGGTGTCGAAAGAGAAGATATTTTACTTGATGACTTTGGTGGTTAATCCTGTCCTTAGGTACTGCTTCGCCAGTTTCAAAGGAATTTGAATCTTTGAGTAGTTACCATAAATTTAAAAAATAAAGCACAGCAAGGTATTTCCTTGCTGTTTTTTTATATTGGAGCCCCATTGTTATTGTCGAGGCGCATTCGTTAAAGAAGTTCGGGGTGAAAAACGTTAAGAGCTTAATATTATTCCATTAATATCATTAAGGCCCAAAAAAATGGCGCTTTTTTCGGCAATAGATTTTCTTTGAGGAAAAATTATTTCTCGCTACAAGTTAATGTTTTTAAAGTTAAAATCATCTAAAACCGCTTATTTGAAGTCACCTTCTTCAAAAAGATCTTGATTATGTTAAATTGAGACTAACTTGATCAGTATTGATCGACTTTTATTTTTTTGGATTTTGTACGGTACGTTTGTTCTATGGGTACGTTTGTTATACCAAAACTCCAAAAATGGCAGTTTATTCAAGTTTAAATTGTAGTAAAGATATTACAGTTAAGTTTATTTTGGATAGACAGCATTTAGGGTCATCTTATGAAAACCTTTTCCCAGTCAATTAGGGCCACAATGTTAACATCATTGCTCGCCCTAACTTTAAACTCTTGTCAAGATGCCGAATTTTACCAGAAAGAATATCTTGAAGGTTATGGTGTTTCCGAGGAGCAAAAGCTTAATGACGATGGTGATAGAGAGCGAGACATTATCTCAACCGAAAAGCCAGGTAAAAAACTAGGGCAAGGGCCAGGTCAAAAATTAGGTCATAATCCTGAGCAGAAACTAGATCAAATACCAGCTAAAGTATTAATTCAAAACCCTGGCCAGGAGCTGGTTCAAGACTCTAGTCAAAATCCAGGTCAAGAGCTGGTTCAAGACTCTAGTCAAAATCCAGGTCAAGAGCTGGTTCAAGACTCTAGTCAAAAT
>JBFGZE010000066.1:0-19547 GCA_041586955.1 Bacteriovoracaceae bacterium | reverse complement strand
TTGTATGCCGGAGCTGACCTCCATCGAAGTTGAACCGACTGGGCGGTATTATGGCGGCTCACCTGTGATCAAACCAAAATCACCTATTGCTTACAGCGATCTAAAAAGCATTAAAATGACTGAAAACGGGAGCTGCTCATTGACGTATCAACTCTCTCCTAATGGATCGACTTATTATTATCATAATGGATCTGACTGGGTTACTGCCGCCAGTGAAACAACCTCTCAAAGTTCTAGCGCTGCAATGATGACCGCTAATATTACCAGTTTTGCGAGTAAAGCAGGAGCTGGAAACTTGTATTGGAAAGCATTTATGAGCTCAGATACCGGCCAGTCTTGTTCACTTTCAGATATTACAATATCTATTCCGTACTAACTTTAAATAACAATTAAGTTCATACTTAGTAGTAAATCCTCATCGATAAAGCGGCTCGATTAGAGTAATTAAAGAATTCGCTATTTATTTTTCCGTCAACCAACAATAGGTTAAAATCACCATAGAAATTATCTTTAAAATTCCATTCAACCTTTTGATTGTAATATATAGATGAGTCATCAATATTTAAAATAGCATTAGCTGAGACAATCCATAAAGGAGTTATTTGAATACTTATTCCTGGTGCCAGGTAATTTTTGGCCAGAAAAAAAACGCCTCCTTCTCGATACGCTAATGAATCTATATTTAAACTATAGTTCAAAGGATACCTCGTTCCGGCTCCATTATGCTGGTATTCAATGTACAGCATAATATCATCAGAATAACGGTAATCCATTCCTACCACAGTTCGTAAATATTGTTTTTCCACATTTTTATAGGAGCGCATTTTATTATAAGCGGCCTCTAGCCACACCCCTTGTGAAAAGAGGCTACCTTGCAAATCGAGGCCAAGCAATAAATTGCGGCGATAACTAATAGCTGTATAAAGAATATCCCAATCTTTTATTGGTTTTTTCACATTAATAAAGAAAGCATTAGCAGCGGATTTTGCATTTTCCCCCAAAACTATCCCTCCATCGAACTCACCCATATCGCCAAAGGGCAACCTCGCTCTTATCGCATCAATACCTGTTCGATATTCACTATCAAAACTGCCAATAGCAAAAGGTAGAAATATATCGGTGGGATTGACACTACGACCAGACCCTGTACTAACTGCCTGGCGGCCAACGTATAAATCGATTGAGGGTCCCACATAATTCCAAATAAAGCGGTCTAAGTTCTGATAAAAATGACTATTTTTCCCAATATTAAATGATGGAGTGGACTCAAGGTCTTTCACTCTATATTTAACAGAATGCGTAACTGAGGCCTGGACAGGCCTTTTTGCCCATTGAGTAGAAAAAGCATAGGCCATTTCAAAATTATGGGCATCACCCATAGTATAAAAATGATTAAGCCGAATAGAGGTGAGCGAGGAGAGCTCTTTCTTTGCTCGAATTGCTTTTAAAAAGCTGAAGTCATCAAAGAGAGCATGAGTTTTAAAATTGCCTCCCCATTTATAACCTCGAGCATTGGCAGGATTGACTAATAGAAAAATCAATAATGACCAGGTTAATAATTTAAAATTAGGCGTGAATTGTATCATTGACAATTTTCCCATCTTTTAAAACGATTAGTCTCTTGGCGCGATCCATAATAATAGGATCATGAGTCGAGAATACAAATGTCGTATTATGATTCACGTTTAATGTTTTCATCATTTCGACAAGTTCTGCTCCCGTTTTTGAATCTAGGTTTGCGGTAGGCTCATCGGCCAAAATAATTTCAGGTTTTGAAGCAATCGCCCTTGCTACCGCGACTCTTTGCTGTTGACCGCCAGAAAGTTCTCGAGGAAGGCGGTTCTCTTTCCCCTCCAGGCCGAGTTCCTTAAGAACTTCGCTTACTCGTTCCTTTCGTTTTTTCGCGTTTTCTCCCTGAAGAACCATTACATATTCAATATTTTCTTTAACAGTAAGAACGGGTATTAAATTATAAGACTGGAAGATAAATCCAATATGGTCCCTTCTAAAATCTGAAAGCTCCGCTCCACGCATCGCACTTAACTCCTTGCCACTTAATTTAACAATTCCTTCTGTGCACACATCAAGACCACTTAATATATTTAACAAGGTGGATTTACCAGATCCGGAAGGTCCTACAATAGATGTAAACTCGCCCCGTTCTATTTTGAGGCTGACTCCCTCCAGAGCGTTCACCATTGTTTCCTTGCTATTACCATAGCGTTTATAGACATCCGTTAGTTCAAATAGGGTAGCATTTTTAGAGTTCATATCCTTATCCCTACAGTGACTTTTTCATGGCATCAACAAGCGTTATTCTCGTTGCATGAAGACCTGGATATATTGCTGCGACAATCGTAAAAATAATTAATAAAAATGGATAATAAATAAATTGCTTCGCTGTTACAACAACATAGATTGGTTCCGTCATAGTAACCTCCCCCATTTCGACACCTGCGTAGCTAATACCATCCAAATTAACCAGATATGTTACCATAAGACATACTATGATTCCGATTACAATGCTAAACAACCCCAACCATACGGCCTCGGCCAGAATCATTTGAAAAACCTTACTAGAGCGTGTGCCAAGAGCTTGAAGAACACCAAATTCAAACATCCGTTCAAAAATTGACATAAATAATGTATTTAGAATTCCTAGAAGGACAATAATAAGGAGTAAACCGGATATAATTCCCATCGATTCATCCGTCATTTCTAAGGCGGACATTATCTCAGGAACCAAATCGGCCCAACTCTCGACCTGATCACCAGTAAATTGCAGTTCCTGCCAGAGCGGTTGATTTTGTTTGTTCCCTATCTTAATGTCATGAAACTTAATGACAATTTCATGGGCCTGATCTTTTTTATTAATCATCGCCGCAAGTTTTGAATCTAAAATGAAGGCCATTGCACCATCTAGCTCCCTAATGCCAAACTCAAAGATTCCTGATACCCTAAAGAGCTCTTGCGACAACTCATCAGACTCCGCCTGGGCGACAGTCATCACAATTTTTTCACCTAATTGTATATCTAACTTTTTAGCAAGACGCTGACCGATTAATATGTCCTGGGATGTTTCCAAATATTTACCAAAGACTATGACCTGCAATATCTTAGATATCCTTTTTTCTTTATCTTTATCGATCCCAATCACTTGTGTATTAATCATATTATTTGGTGAACTAATCATTCCAACAGAAGAAACACGAGTGGTCCAGGCCTTAACTTCGCTCAACTCATTCAGTTTTTTTTTAATGATCGATAAATTTTTAATTGTATTTTCAGCTTCTGGCCTTTCCCTATATCCTTTAGCATGAATCTGGGCCTGACCTAAATACGTTTCCGTCACAGTCTTGATGAGGCTTTCTTTCATTCCAATAATAAAACCATCGGCAAAGATTAGAGAAGCGAGGCCTATCCCAATGGCGAGAGACGAAAGAAATGATCTCCTTCTATTTCGGAGTACATTGCGAAGCCCTAATTTAATTATCACTTTATCCCCCCCTAATGATCGCTCATGGCCTTTATTGGAATGATCGAGGCCGCTCGAAATGCCGGCCACAAGCTCACAAGCAATGTCGAAGAATAGACCACCATAGCAGGGATCATTATTCCACTGAAACTTAATGTTGCCTTCATTCCTGAAAACTCAAGTCCTCCATAATGAAGGGATTTTGTTAATTTAATTTCGTGAATAGAAAAATAATATACAACCGCCAAGGAAATCAAAATCCCTATAAACAAACTGATAAAGGAAAGAATCGTATTTTCTATTATAATCAGCTTAAATATATTAAGTGGCGTCGTTCCAATCGCCTTCAAGACACCGAACTCACGGGTTCTTTCGAGGACACTCATAAGAACAGTATTCAATATCCCAATGGCCACGACAAGAATAAGAACCATCAAAGTAATGTTATTCCCTTTTTTATCAAGTTCCATGGCCCTATAGAAATCTTTTAATACGACCTGCCAAGAAGCGACCTCAACTTTCATGGATTGGTCAAAAGAAGAAGAGAGTTTAGTACTTATTTTGGCACTTTTTTTGATATTATTTAAAAGAATAGCAAATTCATGAACTCTATTCCCCATACTTAAAAATTCCTGCAGAGTTTTTATTGGCATATAAACGAGATTGGGATTAAGTGCATTTTTTTTCGAATCAACAAAACCAATAACAGTATACATATCATTAGCAATTGATCCGTCTGCCCCCTGAGAAATAATCACTAACTGATCACCCTTTGTTATGTTCAAGACATCAGAAAGGTGCTTCGTTAAAATAACGCTTCTTTCATCTTTAGAATAGAATTTTACCTGATTCATTAATTTGCTATTGACCTTGGTCACTTCATTTTCTTTTTGAGGGTCTATCCCGTGAATCAATAAGCCTGTTGATTTTTTATTAAAAAACCCAAGTCCTCCAACGAAAACTCTCGTTGTAAAAGCTTTAATTTCTTTTTCTTTCGATAGGATTTTTGATATTTCAGAAGGGTTTTTTATACTCTTATATAACGACGGATTATCGAGATATCCCTCACTATGAATTTGAATATGGCCTGACTGGTTTTTCGTGAATTTATCGATAATAACACTATATGAGCCATCGGTTAAAGAAATGGAAAAAGACACGATGACCATGCCAAAGATCATACCTAGCGCTGTCAAAATACTACGGCGCTTTTGCCTCAATAAATTCCGAAGGGCCATTTTATAAATCATTCCGTTTCTCTTTAATTAACGTCGCTTTTGTAATTGCCTGTAGGTAAATATTGTGTCTTTCATCGGTTGGTTAAATTTTGCATCAATATAATTAATTATGGTTTGGTTCCCTTTTTTCTTATGTGAAGTTACGATAATCGTCGTAGGAATTATTTTGCCACCGAGATCCCTTATATTTGAAAATGTGATTGTTCTTACTTTCTCTCCTCTTTCATTAAAACTCTCCTGTTTTTTCAAAATCAAACTCTTTTTATTAATAACTAGGCGAACCTTATCCCAAACAGAAATCGTTGTTTCTTTTGGCCTAAGCTCTATATAATAAAAATCCTCTAGCTGACCTGGTATAAATTTAGCATTAAAATCATTTACAAAAGTTGATTCCTTAACGAGATCATCGTTGGTAAAGTCAGTTCCCATCCATGACCCCATCATCATCGACGGTGGCACCTTGATGACCTTATTGATTTTAGGGAAATAATTCCACATAGACTTATCGATACGTAGAGTAGTAATGCCTGAGTCTTTTTTCGGTGCTTTGATCACAATTAAGGTTTTTTTCATTCCTTTTGTCCACATATTAAGACGCATCGTTCTTTCCCAATACTGGGTTTTAATCTTCATTTCGAGTTCGGCATAACTTGTTTGAAAACGGTATTGTTTATCCGCCTTATCAAGAACCTCCTTAATCGATATTTGATTGGCGCTTCCAAGCGCAACGCCATGCAAAAAGACCCATAAAAACCATGTTATTGGTATTATTTTTCGCATATCCCACCATCCTCTCATACTTATCTAAGTCACTGAATATCGGCCAAGGGCCCGAACAATATCTAACTCGATTAAACTTGGGCCAGGTACTTTCAACGCTGATCTATATGCAGTAATAAACAATCAAAAAGTTGGTCGCCATTTCACTCCCTAACACTACAATAAAATGCGTCGAGTCAGCACGATAAGAATATGTACCAATACCACCATCCTTTTTGCGATCACTAAGGCCTTGTATTTTGGGAGTATCTCTCCTAGTAATTCTTACCCTATATCAACCAATACGCTCGGAAATCTCCCCTATTGTGTTATTACAAATTATGCAAATAAATGTCCGTTTTTTAGAAAATCTTAAACTTGAAGCTCTTTTTGATGACTTCAGCATAATCACTGATCAGCCAATTCGCTATAAAGGCGATGGGACAGCGCCGGGACCTTTTGATTATTTCTTGGCCTCATCTGCCCTCTGTGCCGCCTATTTTGTGAAGGTCTATTGCATTGCTCGCAATATTCCCACAGAAGATATCAAATTAACCCAGAACAATATTATTGATCCTGAGAATAGATATAATCAGACATTTAATATTCAAGTTGAGTTACCTGAAAGTATTTCTGAGAAAGACCGCGAGGGAATTCTTAGATCGATCGATCGATGCACCGTAAAAAAAACCATTCAACAATCTCCAAAATTTAAAATAGAGATAAAAAATGTTCTCGGTAAAGATTCTGGACTAATCTACGAGCAGTCTTCTAAGAGCGATTCCAAAACTATGATCTTAGGAAAAGATTGCTCTCTCGAAGAAACAATTGCGAATATGACTTCCATTATTGAATCACTCGGAATCACTATTGAGATAGCTTCGTGGAGAAATATCGTCCCGAATGTATGGTCAGTCCATATTCGAGATGCAGACTCACCAATGTGCTATACCAATGGCAAGGGAGCGACAAAAGATGCGGCCCTTTGCTCGGCCCTAGGAGAATACTTAGAACGTATCAGTAATAATTATTTTTATAATGATTATTACCTAGGTGAAGAAATTAGTCGCGGCGATTTCGTTCATTACCCAGAAGAAAAATGGTTTTCCCCAGGCCATAATGATTCTCTCCCCGAAGGATTAATGGATGAAAAGCTTCTCGACGTTTATAATTTAAATAATGAACTCAAGGCCTCTCATTTAATAGATACAAATTCGGGCAATGCTGAACGTGGGGTTTGTGCTCTTCCCTATCAGCGCTATTCAGATAAAAAAACCGTTTATGTCCCCGTCAATCTGATTGGAAATTTATTTGTTAGTAACGGAATGAGTGCGGGAAATACAAAATACGAGGCGCGTGTACAATGCCTTTCTGAAATCTTTGAACGGGCAGTTAAAAATCAAATTATCCTTGAAGAGATAGTTCTTCCCGATGTTCCCCAGTCAGTTTTAGAAAAATACCCAAAAATCTTAGAAGGAATCAATAAACTCGAATCGGTTGGGTATCCAATTCTTGTGAAAGATGCTTCTTTAGGTGGTCAATTTCCCGTTATGTGTGTCACTTTGATGAATCCAAAAACAGGGGGCGTGTTTGCTTCTTTTGGTGCTCATCCGAAATTTGAAGTCGCACTTGAACGAAGTCTTACTGAACTGATGCAAGGCAGAAGCTTTGAAGGCCTAAATGATGTCCCGCCGCCGACATTTAATCAATTCGCGATCAGTGAACCTAATAATATTATTGATCACTTTATCGATTCTACGGGTATTATTTCGTGGAAGTTTTTCAGTCAAAAAGCGGATTATGAATTTTGTGAGTGGGATTTTTCAGGAACAACTCAAGAAGAAAATGACTACCTAATGAAAATTCTTAGTGATATGGGGAAAGAAGTTTATATAGCAGATTATGAAGAATTAGGAGCTAAGGCCTGCCGAATTTTAGTTCCAGGGTATTCAGAGATTTACCCTGCAGAGGACCTTATCTGGGATAATCATAGCAAGGCACTTCATTTTCGATCAGATATTCTCAATATCCACTCTCTCAACGATCAAACTCTAACAGAATTAGTCGAGAAGTTAGAAGAAAGCGAGCTTGATGATTATACCTTGATTTCTGAGCTTATAGGTGTTGCCTTCGATGAAAATTCGGTCTGGGGACAACTTAATATTGGGGAATTAAAATGCTTAGTATTTCTCGCCCTTAAGCGCTTCGAAGAGGCCAAAGAATTTGCTGAAATGTTTATGACCTTTAACGATAATTCGACGACACGAAAACGCTATTTTCAGGCACTCAACACTGTCCTTGATATTACGCTAGATGAAGAGCTTGAGCTTAACGATTATATTCCCAATATGACGAAAATGTTTGGAGATGAGGTCTTAAAGAACGCCATCGGCTCCATTACTGGGGAAGTGAGATTCTTTGGTTTGACTAAGACCAATATGAAGCTAGATGGCCTTGAAAAACATCGTAAACTGATTAATAGCTATCAAAAGTTACAGGTGGCAAAGAGGTCATTTTCTTCTCAAAATAAGAAGCATTAGCTCATTAAAACCTTTGAAGTCTTCAATGGAGACACTCAGCTTGTAACCTGAATCATTTATTGTATCATCTAGTTAGGTCAAGCTTTAATCAAGGGATATGAAGTTATGAAAAAAGTTTTTCTCTCTCTTTTAGCAATCATTATCATAGGCCTCACCTTCCTATTTCTCAAAGGAAGAAAGACGCAAGTCATCACAACGGAAATAGAAATCTCCGCTCCTCCAGAGAAAGTTTGGAATATCCTTACCAACGTCAATAAATGGCAAGACTGGAGCCCTATCATCAATAAATCGAGCGGGACGGTCAGTTTAGGAGCGACGCTCAATATTACCATGATAGGTCAAGAAGAAGGTAAAGATGGTCCGCAATACGCCCCCATCATCACTCAACTCGACAGGCCTTCACTTTTTCGCTGGCGCGCATATATGATAAATAGTTTTTTCTTCACTAATGATAAAATATTAGAATTAGAGGCAGCTCCAAATGGAACCCGCCTTATTCATAAAGAATTATTTAAAGGGTTGCTCGCTCCCATTTTTTCCAATCATATGGAGCAAGGTGTCCCCCCGATGCTCAATTCGATGAATAAGGCCTTAAAAGAATTAGCAGAGCAATAATGATGAATCAATTAAACAAATTATTCTTTACCATAACAATCATCTGTATATAGTATTTAAAATTGTCACCCCGACAAGCTTAGAAGCTCTTTTTTTGAGATCTTTACAATCAGTATACTGCTAAGATCCTATGAGAAAGTTTTGGCGTGGACGTACCTTTTTTATTAATTGACCTCTTAGAAAGGCCATTAATTCTTCTTTTGAATGACTAAACTGATTAATATTCCAAAAGAAAAAATCATTTTTATCATAGGACAGAGAATAATTTTCCGTCAGCTCTTCACCCTTACCAATGTCTTTAATTGCTATTTCACGCTTCAAGGACTGGAAAGCAATATTTGGATCAAGTGAATGATTTATAAACTTTGATCTATCACTAGGGGAATATATATTACCGTCTTTGATATAGGAATGATTTAAAAGCTCTAGAATAGCAGGTAAGGACATACTACTACATTTTGCTAAAAATTGCTTTTTCCAAAAAACTTGAGACGTATTTCCGTTAAACTCCCAAACGGGAGTTCCTTTTTTAATATTTTCAGCTGCAAATAGCCCCACTCCATGAATCTCAGAAGTGCCGATGTAAGTGTCAACCAAAAGCATACATAACCCTTATACAAAATAAAGGAGGCCTTGTCGGCCTCCTTTAGAAGCTACTCATCAAAAGAATTAACCTCACCAGTAGAGTCTTCAGCACTGGGGTAATATACTGAGGAAGAATCTTCTTCTTCAATTATTTCTTCACTTGAATCTGTAGAGACAGGAGTTGTCGCTGCGGTAGTTTCTTCAATTGAAGCTGGCTCCATTGTGCTCACTTCTTCAGCCTTGCCTTGAAATGTCAGCAACATTAAAAAGGCCGCAATCGCAAACACAATCATCATTTTGCTTTTAGTCTCTTTGTCCATATTGGAGTTCCTTCCGGAGGGTAATTGTCTCATAACGATCCTTTTGTTGTTATTTTTTTGGTTATTTTTTTAGCTTTTCTTTTCTTCTTCTTAGTTTTACAAATCTTTTCTTTTTTCTCGTCAGCAAGTTTTCCCTTCCAACAAAATTGCTGTCTTTTTGCACCTTCTACTTCCGCACAAGAAACCTTAGTGTATTTTTTTTTGCACTTGGATCTTGTCCCCGCAAATGATGCTGAAGAGATTAGCAAACAGAGTGCTAAAATTACGGCCTTTGGCATTAAGTTCTCCTTTTTGGCAAAAATGTTATTTTCCTTCAAATAAAGTATCGACGGGATTGCAAATTAGGTAAAATCGTTTTATTTTTAGTTATAATTAGGTTTAAACTAATCGAAATATTGGAGTACTTTACTTGGAACGTTTAAATTTCAACCATTTATTTTATTTTTATGTCGTATCTAAAGAAGGTTCAATCAAAGCTTCTGCCGAAAAACTTCATGTTTCTCAGCCAACGATCAGTGATCAGATTAAGCTTTTAGAGGAATTTTTTGATAGTAAGTTGTTCGAGCGGAAAAATAGAAGCCTCTATCCTACTAAAGAAGGGAACTTGGCCCTCAAATATGCCGAAAAGATATTTGATTTATCAAACGAAATAACCTTTCGATTACGTAATAAAATAGAGCTCCCAAAGAGGAGCCTAGACATAGGTATTACTCATTTTATGTCTCACTATTTTTTGTATGACACTATCTTACCATTATTCAATCAAGATGAGGTATCAATCAATATCAAGGAAAATGAAAGGCACCTTTTGTTAGCAGATCTTGAGGAAGGTAATGTTGATATGGTTTTTACAGATAATAAAGATGCAATCTCTAGCACAATGAACTCATATAGGGTTGGGGTTAATAAGACATTTGCAGTAGCTCATAAAAAATTTAAAAAACATAAAAAAGGCTTTCCTGAAAGTTTAAATTTGATACCTTTTTTTAATTATACTAATCAGTCCTTTCTGAAGTATGAAATTGATTTATTTTTTACTAAGAATGGACTAGCACCAAGAGTGATCGGAGAAGCTGACGATATGGATTTGTTTGAAGTTGTAACGGAAAAAGGGCTGGCCTTTACCATTGTCCCAGAAGTGGCCAAGAACAGATTGTGTTTAAACAAAGATATTATCGTTCTTGGGGAATTGGAGGAACTTCAAACATCCGTTTGGGGAATCATTAAAAATAATTATAAAGGATTAGGATATCAACTTCTTAAAAAGCAGATTTAGTTTTGGAGATAATTATGAAGAAAGTAATAGAAGTCATAGGGCCAGATAATTTTGAACAAGAAAACCACTTTTACCCGAAGGCGCTCAATTCACAATTGCACGCGATGGTTAGTCATTTTTTTAATCTCGACCATGATCGGATTATAAAAAGGTATAATCACCTAAATCCTCAGGTTGACCCCAATGTCTTGAGCAAAATATTAAAAGGACAAAGTAAGCATTTTCACTGGGGAGGTGCTGACCTATTTTATGTCACAACGGAACTTGGAAATAGAAGGATGGTGGTACTTGAGACTAACTCCTGTCCATCTGGACAAAAGTCTATGCCCCCCAGAAATGATTCTGACGATCATAGAGGTTATAAATATTTAATAGAAAATTCTTTTTTACCATTACTTAGAAAAAAAAGACTCCCCAAGGGAGCACTTGCTGTAATTTATGACAAAAATTATATGGAAACTTCTGGTTATGCCGCCACTCTCGCCGACTTAACGGGAGAGAAGGTTTACCTAGTACCTCATTTCAATGGGGCCGAGCAGTCGATTTCTTTTGAAGATGGTGTAATGATAATTACAACCAAAGAGAATGAGAGGATACCGATTAGGGCCGCCTTTAGATATGTCACTCAAAAACCTTGGAATAGATTACCCATAACTTCCAAGACCTTTATCTATAACTCCACCCTGGCATGTCTTGCTGGTGGACGAAATAAGCTTTTAGCAAATAAGGCCTATGAGATTTACAATGCTAATATTGCTGACAGTGGTTTAAAAATCAACATGCCCGAGACAATTAAAGATGTTAGTAAATTGGAGATTCCCCTCTGGGTCCAGAAGTTTGGAGGAAAAGCAGTTGTTAAAAACCCTTATTCAAATGCAGGACAAGGTGTATTTACAATAACTAATGAAACTGAGTTGGAAAATTTTATGAAAACGGAACATCCTTATGACCAATTTATTGTTCAAAGCTTAATTGGCCATTATGACTGGAGTTCCCATAGTGAACATGGAAGGTTCTTTCACGTTGGAACTGTTCCCAATAAAAAAGGGAATATTTTTATTGCTGACCTAAGGGTAATGGTTTATTCCTCTCCAAAGGGATTTCTTCCTTGTGCTATTTATGCTCGAAGAGCAAGAACACCACTTGAAAAAACTACCCCCGATAATAGCTGGGAAGTGTTAGGGACAAACCTATCTGTAAAAGTCGCTGAGAACCAATGGGACTCTGACACTTCAAGACTAATGCTAATGGATAGAAAAGATTTTAACACCCTTGGTGTTGGGACTGATGATTTAATCGAAGCTTATATTCAAACAGTACTTTCAATTGTTGCAATTGATGAAATGGCACAAAATCTAATAAATAAAAAGGGCCAATTTAGAACAAAGCTCTTTAAATCTTTAGATAATGACCAATCCCTACTTAAAGAAATTCAAATATAGGAGAATTTAATATTATGAATGATATTCTAGTTATCAAAACAAAGGAAGATTTGAAAATTTCCTCTCTCAAGAGAGGACAAGTTCATAGGCTTCAAATACTACTATCTGATAATTCCCTTGGAGTACCTTGGCGAATACCTATCATTATTATAAGAGGACTTAAGAAAGGCCCAACCGTCGGGCTCACTGCAGCAATACATGGTAACGAGCTAAATGGTATTTCTACGATATTTAAGCTGATAGATGAAATTGACCCTTCCACTTTATCTGGAACTCTTGTGCTAGTTCCAATAAGTAATGTTCCTGGTTATCTCATGAATCAAAGGCATTTTTCAGATCATGTCGATTTAAATAGAATAATGCCCGGTAAGCCTGATGGCGTAACAAGTAATCTTTATGCACATTACTTTGTAACAAAGATTGTCAAAAAATTTGATTATCTGTTAGACCTCCACACGGCCAGTCATGGTCGAGTAAATAGCCTATACCTAAGAGCAGATATCGAAAATGAGGAAACGCGTACCTTGGCCTACCTACAAAACCCTCAAATCATTGTGAAGAAATTTGATGAAAGTGGAACTTTAAGAGCATGGGCGAATGATAACGGTATTCCTGCTATTACAATTGAAATTGGAAACCCAAATGCATTTCAGCATTTATTAATTGATGAAACCTTAGAAGGTATTTTAAATACTTTGCGCTACTTAAAAATGATTAATGGTGAAGTCAAAGACATGGTAACAAACGCAACAGTTTGTGAACAATCCTATTGGATATACTCTAATAAAGGGGGAATTGTTGATGTTCTCCCCAACTTGGCCGATGAGATTGACGAAGGACAAATTATAGCAAAAGTTTATGATGTCTTCGGCCAAGTCAAAGAGGAAATTCGCGCTGACCGCTCAGGAATAGTAATTGGAAAAAATGTGAGGCCAAACTGTGATGCCGGCACAAGAATTCTTCACTTAGGAGTAAGTATCATCGAGCCAGTTCCTGAAAATATCCCTGGCCATCAAGACTTTGACTTGGGTTAAATTAAAGTAAATTGGAATGGTTTTATATCTAAGAAATAAACCAATTAGGAGCTGCCCGACTCTTCCTCCATCGGGCAATTTTTATTTTTTCATGCTTATAATAAGCTCGGTAACTCTGAACGGCATTTCCCACTTTATGCTGGTCATCAAAACAAAGCACATAATTAGTTTTCCCTTTTTGAGGAAATTGAATTTTGCCAATATTATTTTTACACCACAATATAACATCTCTAGATTTATGAGTCCTACCATAACGAAAAGTGTACTCATCACAAAGCGCCAATCCGTGCTCTATTAACCACGTATAATTTTCAACAGACTTTCGACACCAGACTGAGCAGGGGTGATTAAGGTGAGTTAATTTATAGGGAGCGCTTCCACTTGGAAATGCCGAACAAAGCAATTGGGCCGTTTCTAAGGGCATTTTTACAATATGTTTATCACATTGCATCTGTGCCGCTCGAATAGGATTATAATCAAGAATGAAAATATTCATTTTAAATAATCCGTAATGACTCCACCAAAAATACTCGGAAAACCAATTATTATAACCCTCTTAAATGCAACTAAGGGCGTTAGCTCAAAAGGAAGTTTATTAATCAAAGCCAGCATCATCAACACACTAAAAGTAGAGATGAAGTAAATTGCAAAAATCCGCTTTAAAAAATCAACAATATGACCTTTTAACTTAAATCTATAAAAGTTAAAAAAAACAAAACTAACCACAATGCCAAAAGAACATAGCATCAATCCAAAAGTATTCGCCAGTGGTAAATCTTCACTCAGCTTCCAAACTTCCTCAGTTAGACATAGGGGTGCTGCGACAAAAAACGAGCCCACAAAAATTTGAGCAATGTCGCGCGGCCTAAGCTCAACCATTAGAGGATTCATAACATGCCCTATGGGTCTTCCTGAATCATCAAAAAATGTGACGATTTCTTTAAGATATCCTCCTATTCTTTTTACTTCAGTTTTTTGGGAAGTTTGTTTTTTAATCACAAGCGAGCTCCTTTAAGGAGCAATTATCTCACTTTCAAGTGACAAACTCCAGAAATAATCACAAGAAAATAAAAGGGGAATGACTTCCCCGTAGTAGAGTCATAAGAAAAACTTAGAGTCCTTAGCTAACTTTTCATAAACAGACTGATTAACTTTATAAACCCATGCCCCCTTCTCTAAGTTAAGCCTCTGGGCGTCACTCTGAGCTTTAATAGTATCTTCAATCTTTTGAAGTTCCTCTTTTCCATCCTCTTGTCTTACGACAAATTGCCTAGGGTTTTCTTCCAGTAGCGCCGTAAGTCTTAAAAAATGATCATCTTTATCTTTGGCCAAACTCACCTTGTAAACAAGCTTATTTTTAAGTTGTATTTTGATATCCTTATCAAAGCTAAGACTACGAACCTTGGGTTCTGTTAACGTATAAAAATCGTCGAATCGAATTGAAGAGAAACTTTTTGTATACTCCTCTAGTTTGTCCTTTTTAACTTTCAAATTCTCGGGTGCCACAATTTTAAATTCATTCTCTTTTTTCGCAATTTCTAAGTTTTTATCAGACTTCAACGATATTTTTTCTATTTTATCTTTATTGATATCCAAAAGAAGTGTATCGACAAAGTCTTTATAAGAAGAGTTTATCCATAAGGTAGCATTTGAAAGGTAAACATCATTTTGTCCCTCTTTATAAAGATAATTACCTTTCCCTTTGTGATTTTTCCCAACTCTAAAAGAAACAGTTTTTTTACCATTATTATCATAAAGTTCGACAAGGTACTTACTGGACTTTGTATCTAACTCATACTTTTTAAGATCTTCCTCAGACGGCCTAGATGTAATTTTCTTATTTACTTGAATACTGGCCACTTTATAGATTAGCTCATTTACTTTATCGGAAGCCGCAGGATAAGACTTATGGTTTTCTAGCACAAAACGTCCGGAGTCGCGAGTCAGAGTAATCTTCTTATTTCCATTAAAGCTCAATATTATTTTATGAATTTTACCGATATCGAGACCCTTTATATAATCGCTTCCGCTCAAGAGATCTGTTCCTCTCTTGTTCTCACTGGTATAAACAAATAGTGATAAAACAAATAGCACTCCCGTAAAAGTCAAAAGAGAACTTAGTTTCATACCTTCACCTCCGTAAGATTAGAATTTGTATTTTCATTTAAGCATTTTGACACTCTATGAGCATCCATTAACCGATTCCTTTTTCTATTATAAATTACACCAAAAATGATGATTAAAATCGGTACAAATAACGTATTTAAATATTGAAAAAACTTTCCAATTCCTTCAATCTTTTCACGGCCTTGTCTCTTTACAGACCTTAACTCTTTCTTAAGCACCGCTATTTTTTTGGCCAGTTCCTTCTTTTTTCTGACTCCCTCGTTCTGAAGTAATGCAATATTTCCTTCATTCACTTTTCTGCCGAGTTGGTTTAGTTCAGTTTGAAAACGCCCAATACTTGCATTAATCTCTTTTACTTTAGCCGCTGTGCGCTTTTCTGCTTCAAGCTCAATTTGATTAATAACGTCAAAAGTGCGATTAATTCTGCCTTTTGATCTAACACTCATAAGGTCAATATCTCCAGTCAGTGCCTCAACGCTATTTAAAAAGAGCGTACTATTGTCATTGGCAACTGCTGGCCCCAAAAATGTATTTTTAAAGGCAAATTGGTCATTTAAAAAATCTACGTCTGAGAAAACGATAATCGCTGTTTCTTTCGTGGATTCTTTAATAATGTCGATTGCCTTATTTTTTTCTTTGTCAGACTTTATCTTGTCTTTAGAGTCACTTTTTTCATCTATTTTAATACCACTAGGAAATGCTGTTTTATATCTCCCTAATGCCTTATAAGCTATTATGACGGGTTCACTTCCCTCACTAAATTTACTCCATAATGCTTGAGGGTTATTCAGCTCATAACCTGAAGCGGTATAAGAATTACCTTTTGATGTTGTTGACATAATAGGAGTTAATTTAACACCTTCAACTTTCCTCGCTGTTAAAGCTCCGGGAAAGACAAATGTGGAGTTATTAACGCCAGAAGTAATATTGTCATTATACTCATTGGTACAAGATGTATTACAATTTAAAAGGGCAAGTAAGCGACCAGCGGGCATATTCGCATTGAACCTTCCCATGCCACTAAGATATTTATCTCCTGCAAAAGTGTTTGCGGCAGCTTCTATCCCCCATTTATCCATAAGTTTTCTAAAGCCAGCATCAGGAGAGCTGGACATTCCACCATACATGGCCGTGCTTTGATCAGAGACGGCACTCGGATCAACAAAAACCAGTAATCCCCCACCTTTCATAACATATTG
This sequence comes from Bacteriovoracaceae bacterium, assembly GCA_041586955.1. Classification (GTDB taxonomy): domain Bacteria; phylum Bdellovibrionota; class Bacteriovoracia; order Bacteriovoracales; family Bacteriovoracaceae; genus JBFGZE01. Next base: position 2,937 of record JBFGZE010000066.1, on the reverse strand, counting down.
ATCAATTGCAAATAGTGTTTTATCCGAAAATCCTCTTGGATGAATAACGACAAGAGAATCAACGCCTGTAATACTATCAACTTCTTTATCTATTTTAATAACTTTATAAAAATCAGATAGAAGCTTTGTAATAATCCAAGAATCATCGACACTCTTTCCTTGCATTCTCATTATTTGTGCAATCTGAGGACTGACATTATCAGTCATTACATCCAATGAAGAAATTATTCCAATAGTTTTTTTCTGGGGCTTAAGTACTGTGAAAATTAATTTAGTAAGCTCATATTCAAGCTTATCTTTTTGGTTAGGGTCAAAAAAATCGATAACTTTTTCTGTTCCCGATTCATTTTCAGCAACAAGGCCAAAAAAATACTTTTCTGTATCTGTTAAATTGAACTTTCTTAGGCCATAAGCGATAGCATCTTCTTCTTCAGGAGTATCTGGCCTAGGATCAACAATTTCAAGAGTTAAGTTATTTCTAGAATTACCTACATACTGTCGCAAAAGCTCTTGCACATAAAGGTAGTGATTATTAAAGACCCTTAGTCCTTCAGTTCCTTTGTTTGCTGCAGTCTTTGAATAATACAATTTCAATCTAATAGGAGAATCTAATTTTGAAAGAATCGATTTTGTTCCTTTTGAAAGGGTGTATAAATTCTCCTGGGTAAAGTCAATCCTTGCTCTTTTAAATAAAGTAGAACCAATGTAAATCATCAAGGTCATGCAAAATAGACCTAGGATGACTTTAAGATAATTTTCCTTATGCTTATCCATTTTTATATCCTCCCTAATTTGCCTTATTCTCATTTAAAAGAACAATATTCCCATAAAGCCAACACATAATCATCACGGCAAAGAACCAGAAATTACTCAAGCTAAAAACGCCACGCTCAATCGAATCGAAATGATTGAGAATACTAAGAGATTCGAATAAATCGACGAAATACTTTGGTGAGAAAGTAGATATAAATTCCAAAATAGGAGGAGACCCTGCCATCAATAGAATAAAGCAAACGACAACTGTAAGAATAAAACTAATGACTTGATTTTTAGTTAAGGCGGAGAAAAAACCGCCTATGGCAAGAAGAGCACCAGCGATTAAAAAAGAGGCACAATAACCCAAAAAAACCACTCCAAGATCGGGACTTCCCAAGTAAATGATTGTTAAAACCATTGGAAATGTCCCTGCTAATGCCACCCCAATAAAGACCCACGAAGCTAAAAATTTCGCGATAACCGCCTGTTTCACTGTTACGGGCATAGTCAGCAATAATTCAATGGTTCCTGACTTTCGCTCATCAGACCACAATCTCATGCTTACAGCTGGAACAAGAAAGAGAAACATCCAAGGGATATATCTAAAAAAAGAAGTCATCGAAGCTTCTCGCATATAAAAAAAACTTCCACGTCCAGGTTCAAAAGTTAAATAGCCTATTCCGAATAAAAATATGACTAAAAAAACATATCCTAACGGAGATTTGAAATAACTTGAAAACTCTTTTATAAATAGGTGCTTAGTTGTACTACTAATCATGCCGTTACCCCCTCTAGTGTTGCACCAGTCGTAATTGACCTAAAAACATCTTGAATTCTTCCCCTAGATGATTTCCCCTTCAACTCCGCAGGAGTCCCCTCAAAGAGCTTTTCACCTTCACCGATAATGATACATCTATCGCAAACCTCTTCCACCTCTTCTAGAATGTGAGTAGAAATAAGAATACATTTTTCTTTTGCGAGCTCCTTAATAAGCTCTCTTACATCGTGCTTTTGATTAGGATCAAGCCCATCAGTAGGCTCATCTAAAATTAACACCTTGGGGTCATGCACTAGAGATTGAGCTAACGAAACCCTCCGCTTATATCCTTTAGAAAGTGTTTCAATCTTTTGAAATTCTACTTCTTGGAGTGCACACATATTAATCACATCAATGATTCTTGCACTAAGCTTATCTTCTTCTACTTCGCGCATTCGAGCGATAAACTCTAAAAACTCCCTCACATACATTTCTTCATACAAGGGAGCATTTTCTGGAACGTAGCCTATATTTTTCTGCGCATCGAGAGTATCCGAGAGTATGGACTTCCCACATATTGTGGCATCCCCTTCGCCGACATCCAAAAACCCCGTTATCATTTTCATAGTAGTCGATTTACCAGCACCGTTTGGCCCTAAAAAGCCCAGTACTTCTCCCTGCTTGGCCTTAAAACTAACATCTTTTACCGCTTGAAAATCACCAAATTTCTTAGAGATCGAGTTTACCTCAAGCACAATTACCTCCTCATACTTTGTCCCATGGGAACTTAATTATTATTTTATTATCTTTTGTATCTATTTTGACTTTCTGCTCGTTTACACCGCTTGGGACATTAAAGCTCTGGTGAAATGAAGAGACAAAGCTCGACATAGATCGACGACCATATCCCTGGTTATTATCCATATTTCTTATTTCACCAGAGATTGAAATTATGCCATTAGATATTTTGATATTTAATGAATCTTTATCAATACCATCTGCAATAACTTCAATATATTTGAAATCATCATCTTCGTGTTCTTCTACTTTTATGCCATCAGACTTCATATCTCCCAAATTACTCGAATCAAAAAAACTATTACTAAAAAGACGCCCTCCTCCGAATGCCTGGTCCATCTGCTTTAACATCCGGTCATGAATTTTGTCCATTTGAGAAAAAGGGTCGATCTTGTCTTGGCGTTTCTGACTTTGAGATGGCCTTCCATCAAAAGACTTCTTTTTTGTAACTGCTAAATTCACAGTATTTGATTCTTTTCTTAATCGAATATAATCACTAATAACATAGCTACTAATTCCCCCCAAAATAAATGAACCAATTACAAGGAAGACATTACTTTGAAGAAGCTTCATGAGAATCCTCCAATGTTAATTGTCTATTACGTGGAAATAAATTGTTTGGGCCT
>JBFGZE010000065.1:0-19854 GCA_041586955.1 Bacteriovoracaceae bacterium | reverse complement strand
ATCCTGCCAATTAGAAGAAATAGGAGAATCAATCCCCACTATATAATGGATTATAACACCTCTTGCCCAATCAATTAATTGAATTTCTTGCCCCTCTTTTTGCAAGGAAAAGCGACCTTCTTTAATTTTAAAATCTAATTTCGTGTTACCGGCCTTAAAGCCGCGCTCAATCCACGACATGCGTTGGGGGAATTCCTCCAAGTAATTAAATAATTGGCGAAAACGATTTTGGTCAGGTACCAGAGAACAACTGCCCTCTGCGCAGGTAAAGGACCAATCCTTATCGTGCTCTACGCGAAAAGTATTCCACTGATCTTTATGAGCAAGCGCCACTTGGTTTAAATTCTTTACTTTGATAGGCGATAAATGCCAAAAGGCCTGATAATGATTGAGAATGACTTTGGCGCCTTTTTGCTCAATCTGATAGAGCGGACCTTGTTGATCCATTTGCACAAAATACCCATGCTGGCCCTGATAGGTTTGATAAAGGTTTAGTTGATACTCTTTTTGAGCTGATTTAAAGGTGATGTTCCCTAGCTCCCCCTCAGGCCTAGTGGTAGGCAGGATGGTTTTTTTAACGTGAATCAGCTCCAACTCCCCCCTCCACTTGCTCAACGCTTCAGTATTAACCTGGTAGCCTTGTGGCGGCGTAGGAGTCGTCGTCCCCTCTAAAAAGTTTAATTGAAAGGAGCGGTTGCGGAAATTATTAAAATCGACATGAGTGATTTTATCTTCCCCTAAATCCATTAGACGCCCTAAACGATGCTCGAGGAAAAAATCTTCTTTTAAATGAAAAAGTGACAGAAATTTACGATAATGATTATCTGCGCGATGCTCAATTTCCTTTTTAAAAACTCCTTCCATCACAGAGGAGTCAAACGCCAAATAAAAGCGCTCTTGTTTTTTAGTTTTAACCGCCACATAAAATGATTGTTCAAAATCTAATTTCTTACCCAATTCAAAATGAACAATATCCTTTTCAAAGACAAAACTCATTTTAATATGGGAAAAGGGAAAAAACTTCTCGCGACCACCGGCCTGTTTAATTTCTTCGAGATTCAATCCTCTTTTAATTCGCAATGGGCCAAGAGAACGAAGAAATCCTTGCCATTTTTCAGGGGCCACCATTAATCCGTTTTGAGTATGAATCCCCTTCTCTCCTAAAATGAGGTGAGTTTTTAAAAGTTTGACTTCCTTAAGAGCACCATATTCTTTAAGTTCCAATAATTTCGCTGATTGTTCATCTTTGGCCGACTTATTAAAAAACTTATGGCCCATTTCCTCATGGTAATAAGTGAAGGTCAAAAGGCCTATCAGCAGAAGAAAGAGGGCACCATTTTTCATGCTTGTCGACCTCGCCAATAGAAAAAAGCACCTGTGGAGAAAAGAAAGAATGGCGCGATCAGGACAGAGAAATAAAAGATCACTCCCAATTGAGTGGGGTTAATAAAAATAGGGTTCGATTTTAACGCCGGTAAATTAAAAGATGCTAATTTCCCCTCATCCACCATATGGGACAGGCCATTGAGAAATAAGGTATAATTGCGGCCAAACTTTTGATAAATATTATGGACAAAGGAATCATTACCAAAAATGAGGATCTTACTTTTATTCTCCTCATTTTCAAGAACACCAGCAACCCCAATGGGACCTTCCACATCAACACCTTCAGTAAAATCCTTTTTGCCGGCCAGATATTCCGCTAAATTCATTTTGGCATAAGACTGTGGTCCGTCATTGGTACTAATCAGTATTTTAAAATCCGATCCTTTCGTGGCACTAACCATCGAGGCGAGAGGAAAAAAGACGGTTCCAGTGAACCCTTTTGTCAGGGCATGATCATTATTATAATAAGAAGCAATAGGAACTGTCCCTTTTGAACCATTCACAAAGTTCGAATGATCAATCACTAAACTATTGGATAATTGAATCCCTCTTTTTTGTAAAAAGGCGCGTAAATTGCCAAAAACATCCTTTCCAAATTGGGGAGGTAACGCCAAGATCAATTGGCCACCGCGATCTAAATAATCAGCGAGAACTTTTAACTCACCATCAAAAAGCGCATCTTTTGGACCCCAAAGAATAACTGCTTTCACTTCTGTCGGTATTTTCTTGATCGTGGGAAAAGCGATGGTTTCCACATCATAATGCTGTTCTTTAATAATGGAATAAAGATAAGAAAGCCCTTGGTCATGCTTATCAATAAAAGTGCTATTGCCATGACCGCTTAAAAAATAAACCTTGGGCAACTCTTTCCGAGTAATTTTAATCAGCCCGTTAGTAATTTCCAACTCACTGATATCTTCCACTAAAACTTTCCTCCCCTCACTTTCAATTACTAAGGATGGGACTTTCGTAATTTTGTACTCGGCGACAGCACCTGGTTCCATTTCCGGGTCATGCCAAGTCATCTTCATATCTGAATGAACAAAGCGATAAAGATCCAACAACGCCTGGATAGCACGTTTTTCTTTTTGGCGAGTAAAGATATGAAATGTTAAAGGCTTTTTGATTTGTGACATCACTTTTTGAGATTGATCAGTCAGGCTATTGGTTTTACGCTCCGAAAGATCCCATTGAATAGGATTTTTAAAAACGAGATAATTGAGAATGGCGAGTATCCCTATCACTAAAACCAAACTAGTCATGGCACCAGATAAGTAGCGAAACTGGGGACTTTGATAGTATTTCTTCAGGTATTCGCGTTTTTGCAGGAGCAAACCAGTCGTCAAAGCGAGAGAAACCCCCATTAGGCCTAAATTAAAGGCCATATATTCACTGAGCGTAATAAAGCAGCCAATCGTCACCAAATAAAGGCAGACATTAATAATTATGAGTAAAAAGAAAAACCATTTTTTAACCATTACCATGACCTCGACTTAAGAGAGATATTTGTAGAATAGAGAAAAATGCCAATTCCACTTAAGAAATAGGCGAAATTAAAACTACGCCATGAACCGCGTAAAAATGTCTCATAATGAAAAGGTGGACTTAGATATTGGAAAATTTGGCCGACGATATAATTAGGCATATTCTGGCCTGTCACCACTAAAACGACAAAAAACAACAGCATACAAAAAGAGATAATGGAGGCCAATACCTGATTTTCAGTTAAGCTTGAGGCGAAGATGCCAATTGATAAATAAAAGAATAAGCATAAACTTACACCTAAATAACAACTCATGACAATTTGCCATTGCTCAAACCCGGCAAATGATAAAATAATAGGAAAAATTAATGTTAAAGAGAGCAGGAAAAAACAAATAGTTCCCATCGCCAAATACTTGGCCATAATAATATCGATCGTTCGCATCTTGGAACGCAATAATAAATCCAAAGTGCCATTCTTACTCTCTTCAGAAAAGACTTTCATCGTTAATAAAGGGATGAGAAAGAGAAATATAAAATTCATATTGGCAAAGACTGGAATGATAATACCGTGAAGAATTAATTGCGGGGTATATTCTTTACTCGCCAACATATAATTAAAAAATAACCAACCCATTAATAAACTAAAAAGGCCTCCCACGATATAGACCAATGGGGATTTAAAATAATAACGTAATTCTTTTTTATAAAGTAGCATTAGGCCAGGCATGAAATTCATTGTCTCATCTCCCCTTGCGCTGTCTTGGTTTCAGTGGCCAGACAAAAGATATCCTCAAGTCCCATTTCAATTTCATTGATTGATTGCAGGCCACATTTATTTTCCACCATAAATTGAGCAATGGTGGCCGAATGGTCTCCTTTATTTGTAAAATAAAACTTCAAATTAAGGCCCATGAGCTCATCCCCTTCCCGTTCAATGCGTTCAATATTGAATTGCCGTTTAATCTTTTGCTCAAGGCCCGTATCCCACACCTTGCATTTGGCATTAATAATAATTTGTCGCTGATAATGGTTGGCCAAACTTGAAAGTGGTCCCGAAGTCAAAACCCGACCTTTTTCAATAATCGTGACTTCGTCACATAATTGCTCCATCTCCTTTAATTGGTGAGAAGAGAGAAAAATGGTGTGATCACAGGCCAAGTCTTGAATTAAGCGCCTTACCTCCAAGATGGCATGTGGATCCAGAGCAGAAGTAGGTTCATCGAGAATAATAATTTCAGGTCGGTGAACGATCGCCTGGGCAATACCGACCTTCTTTTTATAACCGGAAGAGAGATGAGCAATGATCCGCGTTTGCATCGCCTCTAAACCACATCGCTCTATCGTTTGCTGCACCCATTTTTCGCGTTTTACTTTTTCATCACAAAAAAGATCAAAGACAAAGCTGAGGTATTCCCTAACTTGCATATATTCGTAGAGGGGCAAAACTTCAGGTAGCACACCAATTAATTTGGCCATGCCCTTTCCCCATGATTGAATTGATTTACCCTTATAATAGACTTCACCAGAATTAGGCCTTATTAAATTGGCCATAATTTTAATGGCGGTTGATTTGCCAGCACCATTAGGCCCAAGGAATCCATGAATTGATCCTTTTTTGATTTTAAAGCTGGCCTGGTCTAAGGCCAAAACGCCAGGGTATTCTTTAGTTATCTGATCAACTATAACAGTCATATTACGCTCCTTCCTTGGTTCTCCTATTCTAGCAAGACTCATTTTGGATTAACAAATACAAGATGGGTGAAGTCAGTATTTATTTACTTTATTTATTTTCGAAAATAGACGAAAAGAAGATTATGAAAATGATCAAACTATTCCAAGGGCTAGTCGCCAAGTCCGAAACAATTGTTATTACAACTCATATCCATCCTGATGCAGACGGTATTGGAAGCGAAATCGCACTCTGTATGGCATTGCAAGATATGGGCAAAAAGGCCGTATGTGTCAATCAAGAACCTTTAATGGAGCGCTATAAATACCTCGACCCACGTGATGTAGTCATTTCTTATGCCACATACCAAGAGCAATTTAAAGATTCAGAAATTGATCTATTTATTGTCACAGACACCAACTCTCTCGAGAGAATTGGCCATGATGTCAAAACCTTGGTGCAAGGTTCGAAAAATCTTCTTTTCGTCGATCATCACCCCTGTCCTAAAGAACTGGCCGCCATTCATTGTATTGATACCAATATGGCCGCTACAGGTGAATTAGTTGGCTGGCTCATTGAAAGTTTAGGTGTGCCCTTCAATCAGGAATTGGCCTTGCCTTTATATACATCAATTATTATTGATACCAGCTCCTTTCGCTACCCCACAGTTTCAGCAAATACTCACCTTCTCATTTCTAAGCTATTAGCAACAGGTATTGAACCACCGAAGGCCTATAATTATATATATGGCACTAAGCAAATTTCCTATATGCAATTATTGGGAATCGTTTTAAGTAGTGCCGAATCCTGTCTCGGTGGTCGCATCTCCTGGATGAAATTGTCTGAAGAGTCACTAGACCTACACGATGTTGACCCAGAAGATACCCATGGTTTTATCAACCACCTATTGATTCTCGATCAAATCGAAGTGGCCTGTATGTTTCGTCAGATTGGGAAAATGGTCAAAATTAGCTTTCGCAGCGCTGGTGAGACCGATGTTGGTAATATCGCTCAGGCACTTGGTGGCGGAGGTCATGGCCATTCAGCAGCGACTTTGATTGAAGGTCAATTAGATGATGTCATTAAAGACACTGTTGAAAAACTAAAGATTATGCTGAGCTAATTAGATCCTAAAATTGAAGAAAGCGCTTTTTTCTCTTTTTCCGAAAAATTAAAAGCTCCCGCCTTTAAAATACTTTTTAACTTTTCATGGGTCTCGGGATTATTGGGATCATTAAGACCAATTGCGCCTGATGCCTTGGCCTCATCTTCTCCTATTTCTTTTTGAATCGATACTAGAGGTTTTTTTTTCACTGCATTTTTAACTTCTAGTTCCTTCTCTTTTTCTTTCAACGCGATCTTAGCGCGGATTTCAGAATCACTCGGAGCCTCGAGTATAGGCTCTTCTGAGACTTCTTGTGATGTCCTTGAAAGAGATCCCATGAAATGTGAACTTCCTATTCGCATTAATACTCCTGTTTTAATTTTAAAATAAATTGAATCTTTTTAAAGGCCCTGGCGAAAGATGCCATCTTTGGTGGGCATATTTTGACCATTACTCCAAAAAACTGGCATTTAGAGGTTAATTTTTCCGATTCTTAATTCTTTTCTTTAAAATTAAAGATTTAACTTTTTTTTTATTCTCTACTAAAGCTATCAAAAATCTAATCCGAAAGGTCTGTTGATTGGAAATTAAATTTTTTTTAAACTAATTTTTTAAGAAACAAATTATTCCTTAGGTTTTGGGTCGTACGTCTGCTCTCTCTGTCCGTCTTTTGTTACCAAAATCAAGGCTTCAAAAAAACACCGTTTTTTTGGGGAATTATTATGACTAGAATTACTTACTCGCGTTCACGCAACCTCATCATCGGCCTATTCATAGTGACGATGTCACTATTTACGACCTCTTGCGGGGATAGTAAAAAAAATATGGATATTCCAGGGGTTGATGGACCGGCACTTCATTTAGATAAGGATAATCTTCTTATTTCGATGGTATTTGAAAACATTACTCTCGAAGGTGGTCTTCGATATAATGTCCCAAAATATCCAAATTCATACGTTGCCATTGAGCCCGATTATGAATCAGCAGGTACTTTAATGTCTATGTCGGTATCTTTAGATGATATCTTTGACTCTAGATTACAAAATCTTCCTTCTGAAAAACTTCCTGGTGGACGTGCTCTTCCTGGAGTGGCCTCCGGATCACTACCTTCAGTGGCCTTCTCTATTGAAAAATTCCATGGCATGACTTTTTATATTGGGCCAAAAGTATTTGGCGTTTTCGTTCCTACAAAAATGGATATCGGAAGTACCATTATAACAGGTCGTTACTATACAGGTAGCAAGAGAATGGGTAATATTTCTCTTGTTGGCCCTGACCAAAATGGTGAGAATTCAGGGGTTCTTCTTCTTCTTGATGTCAGTAAATCTGTCGAAAAGAGATTAAAGAAGCTTTCTGAAAAATATTAATTCATAAAGTTTTTAGAAATTAAGGATGGGGTCATTTTTTTGGCCCCATTTTTTTTATTTTATTCTTCTTTGTCTTAATGGTCTTTTTATTCTTCAACTCTTTATCGTTAATCAAGGTAATTTGCCATTGGTTCCCCGTTTGCTCATCATTTTTTAATTCAATATAAACAGCATTTTTCTTTTTATCGATATCATTAACCATATAAAATTTCTCACCGAGAACGGTTTGAATATTCCAAAGGGCGTGATGCTGCTTGAGGTCGATCAGGTATTTGATATAAAAAAGTCGAAAAGGTTCCTTCTCGCTCCCTAGTCCATCAAATTTTTTCATGTCCTTAAGTGCCACTTGAGTTTGAAAACTTTGGATCGGTTTTTTTAATATTTGACTAATCTTTGGAGTGATCGAAAGGTCATCTCTAAAGTCAATCATATCCACGGCCGCACGATCGAGATTAAGGTTAACCAACTTCTGGTAGGCGATTTCAAAAGCACTTAATTTAGGAGGAGCTGGCGGAACAACCTTACGTTTCACAATAATTTTAGGCTTAGGCGTAGGCGCCGGTTTGGGAGTCGGAACCACTTTGGGAGCAATTGTCGGTAGTGGCAATGGAGTCGGCGCCTCCTTCGGTTTATTTTCGGCAAAGATAAAATCACCAAGTCCTTTTTGTTCAAACTCTCTTAAGGATCCGGGAATAAACATGGTCCCCTGAATATAACGGCCCTTAGATGCCTTTAATTTAAAGTGTACCAGAGGATAAATTTTGGCCAAGAGTGAACTCACCTGCTCCTTCTCACTAAAGATTTGGGAGTATCTTGATAAACATTGTTGACCGACACCCCCTTGATTAATGACAGACTTGATATGACTTTGTTGTAATAATTCAAGTGGTAAGGATAAATAACTAAGGCCATAGAGCTCATCCTCTTCATTGCAAATAAGGCCCATGGTTTTTTTAATTTGAACACAACGATTGTCCAATGATTTAAGAATCGACTTTTCACTGAGATTTTTTTTACGACTTATAATATCTTCGAAAAGATAGAGGTCCAATAATGTATTAACATCACGGTAAGATTTAAGTCTTTTATTCATTTTTTGAAAATGGGACCTCATATCTGCTGGCGTATAGCGGAAATAATCCAAGATATTAAAATCAACTAAATAACGGTGTTTGAGTCGACGCACATAATTTTTCATATCCGTAGAACGAGGGCGACATTTCGAAAAAGTTGCGCGCCATGATATATCACAGAGGTTTTTCTTTTGACCCCAACGAAATTGTTCGATGCGCACCTCTTTTAAACTTTCGAAAAGGTAGCTTAAATTTTGTAAGCGAAAAAGATAACGAAAATATTGAATATTTTGGGCAAGGATGGGGTTAGCGCAATTTTGTAGGGACAGAAGATCTTTATCCCAAAATTGATAAATATCAAATGCCTGCGGCGAAGTTTCTTGATAGAGATAATTTTCATAAAAAAGATGATCTTTAAGTTGGGTTCGACCGGTATTACGATGAGTGTGAATATCTGGATTTAAAGGACCGTAATAAAGTTTGGTATTGCGCTCACCAAGAAGCGCCTGATTTGTATAATCAGAAGCGTAGAAGTTTCTGGAGCTCAATATTATAAAAAAGAGAAGAACTAATCGTGTCGTACCAATCACTCACCTATCCAAACCAGACTTAATTGCGGAACATAAGTAATTATTAAAAGTGCTACTAATAATAATAATAAAAAGGGAAATGATGAGCGATAGAGATCGGTCACCGGCCTTTTAAAGCGAAAGCTTGAGATAAAAAGATTAATACCGACAGGCGGAGTAATATAACCAATTTCCAAATTAGTTAAAAAGATGATGGCCAAGTGGACTGGGTGCACATCAAATTCCGCAGCAATGGGAACAATCAAAGGAACAACCACGATGATAGCACTAAAAATATCCATCATGGCACCAACAATCAATAAAAACAGATTGAGGAAAAGTAGGAAAGAGTATTTATTCGATAAAAACTCTCTCATAAAATCGAGGATCATCATGGGGATCTCTTCATCCACCAAATAATTCGTAAGACCTAAAGCACAACAAAGAATCAATAAGATACCTCCCACCAGGGACATGCTATCCCAGATAACTTTAGGAATATCTTTTGTTAGGCTTAAATCTTTATAAACAAACACTTCAATAATAAAAATATAGAATGCCGTCATTGCTGCCGCTTCTGTCGTCGTGGTAAATCCACCATAAATCCCCACCAAAACACCAATCGGTAAAATGGCTTCTAACCAGGAGGCCTTTAAGGCCGAGATCAATTCTTGAAGTGAAAACTTCTTGCGTTCCCTTTGAGCATTCCCATTTTTGATGGACCATAAAGAGAGAATCACAATCAAAAGAATTCCGGGAATAATACCCGCTTTAAATAATTGATCGATATCGACTTTTGCCACTAACCCGTAGAGGATAAGCGGTAAACTTGGTGGAAATAAAAGTCCCAGTGAACCAGAAGTGGTAATAAGCCCGAGACTAAAATCTTCGCTATAACCTTCATTCTTTAAAATGGGGTAAAGTAGGCCTCCGAGAGCAATAATGGTTACCCCACTAGCACCGGTGAAGGCGGTAAAAAAAGCGCAAATCACTAACGAGACAATTGCGATGCCACCAGGTAACCAGCCCAAGGCCGCATCAGCTAAACGCAAAAGTCGATTTGGAGACTTCGACTCCGCCATCATATAGCCGGCAAAAGTAAAAAGAGGAATTGTCAGTATAGATGCCTGACTAGATATTTTATAAATCTCAATGCCAATTGCCGAGAGTTGAACATCTGTAAAACTAAAAGCAACCATCGCGGCGAGGGCCATAATTACAAATAAAGGTGTGCCTAAAATGGCGAGAGCAAAAATACCAAGGGCAGCGGTCACTTCCATATTTCCTACCTTTTAATCCCTATCAAACGAACAAATCAATAAATTGAAAAAGCGTAAACTAATGAGTGAAAATCCAACCGGAATGATTCCCACTAAGAATTTGCTATGAATCCCCAGAAAAACTTCCTTTCCATATATCGCCTCAACCCCGACAAATTTGATACAGGCATTCGTTAGCCAGATTAAAGTTACGGCAGAGGCCAAAGAAACAACTCTCTCAATCCATATTAAGGCCTTCTCATTGCCTTTGGACTCTAGGTACTTACCAATAATATCAATACCGATATGGGTTTTATTCCCCGTCGCCATAACACCGCCTAAAAAAGCGCTGATAAAAACCAAATGACGAACTAATGGCTCAAACCATTGAAAGGTAAATTCAAACCAGCGCAACACGATACTGAGAACACTGATACTGAGCATGCCAAAGACACAGAAGACCAGGGCATATTTCGCAAAACTCTCAATAAGAAGGTCAAACTTTCTAATAACGCGAAACAAAACGACTCTCCTTTAAAGAAGGCTTTCTAATTTTTTCAAGGCCTCTGCACTATACAGCTTTCCTGTTAAGTTCTGCTTTACTTTATCGCGAATCAGCTTTGCCTTAGCAACATCAGTCTCTGGAAATTTGAGAAATTTAACTCCCAAAGATTTCATGGAATCAAGTGCCGCGACATTATCATCTTTATTGGCATCGTTCACCTTGGATATATAACGACTGGCAATCTCATTCACAACTTTCTGGTGCTCGGGAGTCACCTTCGCCCATGCTTTTTGATTTACCAGGAATGCTCCAATTGAAAATGATAGTGGAAAATCTAAAAGGTATTTAATTTTGGTATTCCATTGAAGGGCCACCATTCCCATTGGCGGGGCATAAGCAGCGTGAATAATTCCAGTAGACAAGGAGCTCAGGACATCTGGAAGAGGCAATGGAACAGAAACCAGATTCATGGCTTCAATCATCGAACTGACTAATTTATCACCTTCCCAGGACCAAATTTTAACGCCTCCTAAGCTTTTAATATTCGGCGTTTCTTTTTGGGAGACAAAGTACACCATACCAATTTCAAAAAACCCTAAATTGACAAATTCTTTGTTTTTAAAGGTGTTATTGAAATAGGGAGATAATTTAACCAAGGTATTCCAGGCCTTCTCTCTATCACCACCAAAAGTAAAAGGAATTTCCATCACTCTCACATCACCGTTGATATCGCCAAGAGTTTTCCCCGTAAACATACCTCCGTGTAATTGACCGACACGGATCTTGCGAAGAACATCGTGCTCGTCCCCCTGCGATCCTCCAAAGTAAAATTTAATTTTTACTTGCTTATTGGTCGCCTTACGGATTTCTTTGGCCATGGCCTTCATATTCTTGGCCCAATTAGTCCCATCAGGAGCAAGAACGCCTACCTTTAACGTAACCGCAAAAAGCGATTGAATAAAGAATGATAAAAACAAAGTTGTGATTAATTTCATCGTCTACCCTTTTTTATTAAAATAAATCTGATTCATATTTTTTAATTATTTCCGCTCGCTTAACGGCAATTGCCTGGAAGAGACGAATGGATTTTTCATTAAAGGCGTTATTCTGGGCCTTACCTGGGCGAAATTTCAATTGCTGCCTGAGCAAACGTCCTGACTTCACCAGAAATTTCTTATGCTTTTTATAAAGCTCTTCATCTGACATGGGAATAATATAATTTTCAATATAGGCGGAGCGAATTAGCCAATTATGAGGAAAAGTCTTAATCGCCTTTTCAAAAATACGCCTGCCCTCTTCAGGATTGCCTCCTAACATTTTGGGGCGCCCAGCAGAATAGGAACCATAAAAAATCATACAAGTCCCAGCATTGATATTAGGTTGATGGCCACAAACCCAGTCAAACATCCCTTTAACCACTGGCAAGCGGGCCACGAGGTCCATTTTATTGCGCTGGAGATTAATATAACCGCCGAGGGCCTGTGCCAGGAATATAACCCCCTCAAAATGCAATTGACTTTTATCCATCGCCTTCTCTAAAAGCGGAGTTGGACCTTGGCCCTTCATTGATTGCACTAATTGGTCGAGACTTAGCCCATTGATCGCCAAAAAGCGTTCACCAAACTCAATCGCCTTGGCATAATTGGCGAGGGCCTGATTCAATTGAAACTTCTTATCATTTTCAGCGTAACGATCTTTCAAGAAAAGTGTTTCATTCACACCATAGGCGTATCCGGTATAACCTTTCACAAGATTGATTAAAAGGTGCTCATCTTTAGGTTTAAGACTTAAAAGCCCCTCTATCAGCTTCAAGTTGGCCAACGTCCCACTTTTAAAATTTTCCCAATTACCTTCACCTTGCATATCTGCTGTAGCGTTATAAAACATTGGCGACATGGTTCCCAGGGCCATTTTTTGTAGACTGCAACTATTTAAAAATAAGAATAGGAATATTAAACAAAAATATTTGGTTTTTCCCAATATCATTTAAAACCTCGACGCAGGAATTCTATTATTAAGTTAATATTATAAGGTTGCCCTAGATTTCAACTATTTACAAAAAAAAATAGGCGGGAAATCCTTGCCAATCGCGCTCCATGACATTTTTGCGTATCTATGTTATGTTGAAGGACCAGTTATACTGGTCATAATACTTAGCAAATTGCCGATAGTGTTTTTAACCCTTAAGGAGACTCTATTGAGAACATTTTTAAAGGCACTCTGACTATATCCCACCTTTGAAGGTTCGATCCTGATTTATTAAAAGGTGCTTATACGACTTGGGCCCTAAATTTAGGAGACGAACCATGAAATCTACAGATTTGAAGACTAAAGTTTTACCTATTCTACCAAGCTCCCTCGCAGCCAAGGCCTCAAAGGCCAATGAGCTAAATGAGTTAAAAAGCTTAAGGCCAAGACGTTCTTATGCTGGCGCGAGAAGCCTAAGGCCAAAAATCGCGAATACAGCTCAGCGTTTGACGAAAGTTTTAAAATAGGTGTCAAAAATTATCGGCTTCTTTGAGTGCCAATTGTTTTTGTTTAGCGAGCTCAGCGATCGCTTGAGACATGTTTTTTTCTAGAAATTGCTTCCGCTTGGCGAAAAGTAAACGAATATAATCCTTATGAATCACTTTTACTTTATGGAGACAGGCCTTTTGCTCTGACCAAGTAAGCTTATTGGCCTTGGGTCTATTGGTCACTGACAGCTTATCCTTTCCCTGTAAAAGCTCTGCAGAAAACTTCCCTCGACATAATTGCTTGCGCTTTTCAAAAAAATTATTGATCTCCAGCATTAAGTCGGCCTGGTCTTTTTGCCATTCTGCAAAAGGACGCTCTTTTAACACCTTCATTTTTTGAATTAATAATACTTCTGGCCCAGCGGCGAATAGGCCGGCCATAGCGAAGATTAAAACGAGGAAACTTAGTTTTTTCATGCTTCACTCCATTGTTCAAGAATCTCTAAATAATAGGAGATTGGACGGTGTTCAGCAAAGAAAAAAGCAATTAAAACCCGTTTTAGCTTCGATTTATCACCACCTAAAATTTCTAGACGCGAGGGTGATGTTCCCAACTTTTTGGCCAATAATTTGAGAATACTTTTATTCGCCTTACCGCCCAAGGCCTTAGCATTCACAAAACAATTCACCTGCCCATATTCATCAACTTTAATCTTTTCTAATTTGGCGCCAGGTTTGGCAAGCACTGTGATTTCTACCAGCAATTCTTCTGCTGATGCCTGGACCAATTTAAGATTGATTCCCTTTTCTTTGAGAGCCTGAACTAATTCATGCTCCATGAAAATAAGATCGCCACTCACCTTCAGTGTCATCTTTTGAACCGAGAATGGCCTTCAATTCGCCATGGAAACGCGATAAAGGGAAGCCCACAACATTAGAATAAGAGCCCTCAACTGATTGGATAAAACATAGGCCCTTACCCTGAATGCCATAGGCGCCCGCCTTATCCAGAGGCTCTTTACTCTTTATATAAAAATCAAGAATATCATCATCAATCGCACCAAATGTGACTTTAGTTTTTTCAGAAAAAACTCGCTCTACCAACTGATGACTTTGGTGGTCAAAGAAACATAAATAAACCGCTGTGATGACTTCATGCTGAGAATTTTCTAATTCTTTTAAAATACGTTTGGCATCCTGGGGATCTGTCGGCTTGCCATAAACTTTCTGGCCTTTAACCACAATGGTATCACTGGATACAATAAAAGGTGAGAGGTTTTGATCCTTAATCTCTTTTTTCTGCAATTGCTCCCAAACATCGCGCCCCTTATCCCGGGCAATATCTTCGGCCAAAAGTGTCGGGTCTTCCTGATCAGATTTTTCATCAATTTGAGAGGGAAGAATTTCAAAGGGAATATCCAACCATCCTAAAAGTTCTTTACGACGAGGGCTTTGGCTAGCGAGTATCAATTGGTATTTAATGGGACTTGGCACGAATCTTTCTCCAAAATGGGTTCAGGGTACTATTGAGAATATATTTTCCTGACTCTAACTGCCTTTCTGGAGATTTGTAAATATAATAGGCATGCATCGCCTTAGAATAATAATGACTGCCAAAACTCTTACCTGGAACTTTCTCGCCTCTTTTCCTTAACTTATCCCGATAGCGTCTGGACATCACTAAATTAGTGGTCTCCGTGCGACGAGTATAGTCATTTAAAAATTCAATTCTCTTATAAAAATCATCGGATGGTTCAAGCGCCTGGCCCCAACGGCGGTAGCCATATTGAGTCGCTAAGCGGGAGTCTTCAACATTGCTATGAATGAATTCAGAATACTTTCGTAACCAAATTTCACGCACAATAAGAATGGAGGGAATTTTCCGAGTCACAAACTCCCCAATCTTAAAATTGAGTTCCCCGTTATAGGAATGAATATCCCTGCCACTAGCATCCACTTCATACCAAGTGCCGGCTTCGACCTTAAATTTTTTTTTATTCTCATAACCGCGGTAATGAAATGTCAAAGCATGATTACTTCCTTCACCTTTGAGCCGCAATTGCTCGTGAGTTCGTTGCTTAATATAACTTTCTTTGCCAGGCTGAACGATAAACTCAGCGTTCATATTTTTACCCTGAACTGTCCCATTGGGCATGACTAAATAAGAGATAGTGGGTTTGAAATTAAAATAACGGTTATTCTGGCGGATTAATTTATTTAGGCGTTTATCCAATCGCAAAAAATAAGGTGGTTGCTCCAAGGATGCTAATAGATCTTTTTCGTTGAGTTTAACAGGATCGAGAGTAATATTCGCACGCTCCTCCTCAAGAGTCATAAAAAGGCCATCCGTTTGCCGCTTATTATCCTCGAGTAAGGAATTCTTCGGGCGTGAATACCAAAAAATATTCCCTTGGTTTAAACGAGCGTGTAAAAATGTCTCTTTAACCCCTAAATTAATTTCTTTAAAAGAAATCGAACTATGGGGTGCGATGCGAATAAGAGTGCCATCGAACATATAAACCCAGGCATAACTATCTTCAAAAGTTAAGAGCTCATCACCCTCTTTAATCGATGAAAGATATTGACCGCCGACATAACCTAGACCACGCACCAAACGGCATTCCCCAACACAGGCAATCATCCGCCCCATGGCCTCCCGTAAAGAACTTTCACGCCTATTTTTCTCCCAATTAGGGCTTGCCTCCCGCTTTTCTAGGTCCTTTCGCCACGCCCAAAAGCTGACCCAATCGCGCGGCTGCCAATCGTCCCATTGAATAAGGGACGCCTTTTGGTCTCTAAAGATCCTCCCCTCCGCAGGCATATCTGGTGCCACGAAAAGGCAGGCGAAAATAAATATAATTAAGCATTTCATACTCATCTTTTCGGGTGAATCACTTAAATTTAGCGCCGAGGGTGCAAAATAGGCCCAAGGGAGAAAAATTTTCTGTTTTATGGGGAAAAAAGCCGATGGAATCGCCCGAATAATGCTTCCCATAGCTATTCAATTTTTATCGTTCTTGTTATATTTTAAAGCTTAAAACATGACCAACGGTGGAGAAATCTAGGTGACTAAGTCGAATTCAGATAACGCAACTAATCAACCGACTGCTTTTTCTTTTGTCCAATGTGAACATGAGATCCTCAAGTTCTGGGAAAAAGAAAATATTTTTCAACAATCTCTTGAGCAAACCAAAGAGAAAAAACCCTATATTTTTTATGATGGGCCACCCTTTGCCACTGGCCTTCCTCACCACGGCCACCTCGTTGGCTCTATTCTTAAAGATGCAATTCCCCGTTATTTCACCATGAATGGCCGTTATGTTTCACGCCGCTTTGGCTGGGATTGCCATGGACTCCCTGTAGAACATGAAATTGATAAAAAATTGGGCATGTCCGCTCAAAACGCGGTTAAAGAATTAGGAGTAAAGGGCTATAACGACGAATGCCGTGGCATTGTTCAGCGATTTACTAATGAGTGGCGAAAAACCATTAACCGCATCGGCCGTTGGGTCGATTTTGATAATGATTATAAAACCATGGACACTTCTTTCATGGAATCTACTTGGTGGGTGTTTAAAGAATTATGGGATAAAAATCTCATTTACCAAGGAACTCGTGTTGTTCCTTTCTCCACCGCTCTTGGAACTGTGCTCTCTAACTTTGAAGCCGGTCAAAATTATCAAGACGTTCAAGACCCCGCTTTGACTGTTCTCTTCAAGGTTGACGATCAAAAAGATACCTACCTAACGGCCTGGACCACAACACCTTGGACTCTTCCCTCCAATCTTGGTCTCTGCGCTGGCGCTAAAATCGATTACGTTAAACTAAAAGATGAAGACCAGGGAATATTTCTCTATATGGCGAAAGACCTCGTCGCAAATTTTAGCAAAAAAAGGAACCTCACAGTCGTTGAGGAGTTAAAGGGATCTGATCTAAAAGGTCTTCGTTACGAACCCCTCTTCCCCTATTTTAAAGATCTTAAAAAAGATGGTGCCTTTACCGTTCACAATGATGATTATGTCACCACTGATGCTGGTACTGGTATCGTTCATATCGCACCCGCTTTTGGTGAGGATGATAATCGCGTAATGAAAGAGGCCGGCCTCGGAGAAGTCATGGTTTGCCCAATTGATGAGCATGGCAATTTTACCGCCGCCATCAGTGACTTTGCTGGTCAATATGTAAAAGATGCTGACAAAGGCCTTATTAAAAAATTAAAAGAAGAAAATAAAGTGTTTGACCAATCAGTGATTGTCCACTCCTATCCCTTCTGCTACCGATCAGATACACCTCTCATCTATAAGGCCATTCCCAGCTGGTATGTCCGGGTTGAGGAAATCAAAGCGCGCCTTCTTAAAAGTAATGAGCAAATCAATTGGGTTCCAGGTCATATTCAACACGGGCGTTTTGGTAAATGGTTAGAAGGTGCCCGCGATTGGTCAATTTCTCGCAATAGAGTTTGGGGAACACCCCTTCCTATTTGGAAAAATGAAACCACTGATAATTTCATTTGTATCGGCTCAATTGAAGAGCTCAAAAAATATACTGGCGTTGAGGTTGATGACCTTCACCGTGAAAATGTTGATGAACTCGATTTCACGATAGAAGGGGAAGAGGGGACCTATAAGCGTATCACAGAGGTTTTAGATTGTTGGTTTGAATCTGGTTCTATGCCTTATGCCCAACTCCATTACCCCTTTGAAAATA
Organism: Bacteriovoracaceae bacterium; assembly: GCA_041586955.1. Taxonomy (GTDB): domain Bacteria; phylum Bdellovibrionota; class Bacteriovoracia; order Bacteriovoracales; family Bacteriovoracaceae; genus JBFGZE01. Next base: position 2,273 of record JBFGZE010000065.1, on the reverse strand, counting down.
AAGAAATCTTCAAAGAAGGTTTCCCCGCCGAGTTTATTGCCGAAGGCCTTGATCAAACTCGTGGCTGGTTTTATACCCTTACGATTTTGGCAACCGCCTTGTTTGATAAACCCGCTTTTAAAAACGTTATCGTTAATGGCATCGTAATGGCGGAAGACGGTAAAAAAATGAGTAAGCGTCTTAAAAATTATACGCCACCAGATGATCTGATGGAGGAATATGGGGCCGATGCCCTTCGTTTATACCTCATCAATTCAGGCCTCGTGAAAGCAGAAGAACAGCGTTTTTCCGACACCGGAGTTAAGGATATGGTTCGCCGCGCCCTTCTCCCTTGGTATAATTCCTTTAAATTTTTCCAAACCTACGCTCAAGTGGACGGTTGGAACATTAAGGAACACCAGCATGATGGTACCAATATTATGGACCATTGGGTGCTGTCCAATCTACAAACACTTAAAAAAACAATTTCTAGAGAAATGGAAGCTTATCGCCTCTATAATGTGGTTCCGGCACTTTTCAATTTTATTGAAGACCTAACCAATTGGTATATCCGCCTCAATCGAAATCGCTTTTGGAGTGATGGCCTTAATGACGAAAAATGTGCGGCATATACAACGCTTTACACCTGCATTAAAGAATTGAGTACCGCCATGGCACCATTCTCACCCTTTCTTTCCGAGCATGTTTATCGCGAGTTACTGGCGTTTAATCCCGACCAGGCCCAAGAACCGGCCTCGGTCCATTTATGTTCTTACCCGCTAGCACAAGAAGATAAAATTAACGTCACGTTAGAAGAAGCGGTTAATCGTATGCAGCAGATTATTCTCCTTGGTCGCCAAAAGAGAAATCAAGTGCAGATAAAAACGAAGACACCTCTTAGTCGTCTAACGATTGTTCACAAAGATCAAAATCTTCTTAACGAAATTAAAAAATTAGAGGGCTATATCCAGGGTGAACTCAATATTAAAAATATTGAATACTCCACTGAAGAAGGTGACTTTATCAGTCTTTATGCTAAACCAAATTCACCAATTCTAGGTAAACGCCTAGGCAAGAGTTTTGGCGCTTTTAGAAAGAAAATTGAAGAGCTAAGCGCAGCTCAATTAGAAGATTATGAAGACAAAGGTTCCCTCATTCTTGATGGCCAAACATTTGGTGAGGGTGATCTTCTCATCTTTAGAGAGGCAAAAGAAGGCACAGAGGCCCTTTCTAATCGCTTCATCTCTATCGATATTGATTGCCAATTAACTCCTGAGTTAATCACCGAAGGCCTGGCCCGTGAGATCGTTAATCGCATCCAAAAAACCCGTAAGGAATTGGACTTTAACGTAGAGGACCGCATCTCTATCGCCTACCAGGCCAGTGATGAATTGAAAAATGCAATCACCACCCACGAGGATTATATAAAAAGTGAGACCTTGGCCATTAACCTCTCGCTGGAAAATCCCCTTACTGATGGTATTGATTATAAAATTGAAAATGGTCAATTAAGTATTAGCATTACAAAAGCTTGACAATATTGATCAGGGACGATCTATGACCCGTTTATTTGCCTTCATTGTTTTTTTCTTAAGCCTGCAGGTGAATGGGCAGACAGTTTATTACCATTACCATAATAAAAAATTAAAACTAAGGCCCAGAAATTATCGGGCCTATGTTTTACCTCAATTAAACTCCCTGGATTTCCAATTTAAAAACCTTCTACAAAAATTACATCCAGGTTATAAGTATTGGTTCTACGCTTTAGAGGAGATTAACTCTCTTAAAGGCCAATTAATTAAATGGGATAATGACTGTTACCGGCCTAAAGAACAATGCTTTAAGCAATTATCAGTCTTTATTAAAAAGGCCCGTCAAATCGAAAACAGCTTCCAGGATGTTCTTAATCAATCCTCATTTGATGCTCCCTATATAGATTATAGCCTGAGGGCCCTGCCCCATTTCCGCCGCTCCTATTTAGTATGGGGCGGATTAGTTCACCAATTGGAATTAATCGAAATTTATTATGGCGGCCCCTTGGCCAAAAAACATCAAACAGATCAATTGATTCAAGACATCAATAGTTTTATTTTTGACGAACAATTGGCCTTCCCTTTGCTGCTTCCCTATAAACATCAAAAAGCATTTGAATTAGTTTTTTTAGGATTTATCAACCCTGTAAAAAAAATTATTAAAGGTGAGCGCAGCCCCTCTTATCTTCTCAATCAATTAGAGTCACTTAACCGTGAATGGAATATCTTCCATATGCGCACGACTAAATCAGTCGACCGCTT
>JBFGZE010000064.1:0-19966 GCA_041586955.1 Bacteriovoracaceae bacterium | reverse complement strand
TGGGAGTGGAGCTCACTGTATCAACATCGGCGAGATCATTAAATAGGCTAACAGCACCACCGTTTTGTATTCGCTCCCAAGCACCGCTATTATGACAAAAGATCCAATCACCAGCATTCCAGGTGTTAACCCCATCGATATTGGTTGTCCCTGCAACGGAGACAATATAATACTCGCCGTTGCTATTCCCATCACAATTTCCAGAGGCATCGGTCAAAATAGGGTTATTGGCATTAGCATCCCAGGTTCCCAAAATACTAGCGCCATTAAGATTGGTTAATTGCCAATTGACGCCATTAAATTGATAGATATCACCTGAGCTTGCTCCAGCGGTGGAAAGTTTCGCTGCGGTCACGGTACCATCGGTGACAGAAATATTTATTGGAAAAGTCGCCGCCCCATGGGCATCGGTAATGATTAAATCAAACAGTCCCTCGGCCAAAACATTAATGGCATTGGAAGCATTGGCGTAAAGGGTGGTATTATTGGAAGCGGCATCAATGGTAAATGTTTCATCAAAAGAGTTGGCACCAGTTACTCGCACATTGGTGACATGGTTGAGATTTGTGCCAATAAGAACAACTTGGTCGTTGGCAATATTAATGGAGCTAATATTGGCCCTAGAGGCGGGCGTGTTTGTGGGCCCGCGTTTTATTTGGATATTGACTTTATTTTTACAGGCACTAAATAAGACAAGTGTTATTAAAACAAATGACTGAATTAAAATACTATATAGTTCCATGTCACTCTTTTCGGTTAAAAGGTAATGGGCCTGTAGAGTTATTTTAATATAGGTTTTTTGGCCAACGTATAATCAGTGAATTAGAAATGGGCCTAAGATTTTGGTAAAAAAAGTTGCCTAAGAACGAAGGCAATTTGGGGATTATTCAATGTTTTTTGCTGTGATATTAGTCCAAAGAAACTTCATTTAAATAATACCTTTTTGGTATGATTTTTTTGGAGGTGTTTTAAAAAAAAATTAAATTTTACCAATTAAGAACGTAGCTCACCATTAAGGTGACAACCTTCCCTGTCATATCATCAAAGCCAAAACCACTGCCATTTTTGGTCGGTGCGTAGGCTTGTGTATACTTATCGTGAAAATTGACTTGGTGGTAAAGTGCTTCGACTCCGACGTAATATTCTTTGAGCTTGATCGGAAACTCCAGACCGCCCCCAAGAGCTAGGCCTAGGCCACCTCCGGAGTCATCGGGTAAGTCCGCGCGGTCATAGAATTTAGTGGTGTTATACCAATATTCTAAACGGCCAGTCAGATAGGGGTTGGACCATGTGATCGCCGTCCCAAGGTCAGTGGTCTCAATATAATAGCGATAGGAAAAATAGACTCGCAGCATACTAACATCGACTAGGCCGACACCACCGCCCTCTCCATCACTATAGGCATTAACCGCCTCATCTAGAAAAAAATGATGCTTTGAAAACTCAAAACCTAGGCCAAAAGAATTATTAAAATCTTGAAAATAATTGATGCCCATGCCGTAGGCCGGTAAGTCGTCTTCATAAGCGCTACCCCGGTTGCCGGTAAAGGTGGTGGTACCAATGGCAATTTGAAAGCTAAAAAAACGGCCATGACGGAAAAAACGTTCATCTTCTACGACATTGGCCTGATCAAGATCTTCGCTGAAATCAGAAAAAATATCAGATCCTAAATTAAGATCGTCATCATCGATAGAAAAGGGGTCATGGTTATATTGGCCAAAAATCACACTGGGCAGCAAGAAAAGAAGAATAATAAAACCATTAAGCGTTTTCAGCATGAAAGAAACCTACAAATAAAAATGGATGCCAGCGGAGACGATATGGTCGCCGACGGTCTGCACGATGAAGTCATCCAATTTATTGAGTGAAAGGCCAAATTCAAAGCTAAAACCAATCGATTCGAGGTTGGGGAAGGAGAATTCCGAGCCCATGGTCGCATCGACTTGGAAGCCTGACTGAGAATCACCAGGGTATTCCTTTTTTATAATCGCGGTTAATAGGGAGCCATAAAAATTGAGGAGGGGTTCAGAAAAAAAGTTGCGATAAATTTTTAGCCCTGCACCAAAGCCACCGCCCACGGAATTATTATTGACGGCAACAAGGCCACCAAGAGCAAAGGATTTGGATTTTTGTAATTTGAAGGAAACAGCTGGCAGGTCGTTCCGGAGCTGGTTATTAAGGCCAATACCTAGGCGGCCACGGCGGTCCATAGCATCAATTTGTCCACTGATGATGAGTATAAAGAAAAAACTGATGATTCGGTGCATTTAACTATCCTTGTCAAAAAAAGTGGCCATTTTTAATATTCTAAACTATTCCTTCTATTTTTGACAACTTCTGGACCCGCTCTTAGAATGACAAGATCAATCAGGAGGAGCTATGACCACGCAACAAACAGCGACAACCGAGTCACAATTGGATGCAGTACTCAATGAAACGAACATGGGTTCATTTATCGCCAGTAATAAGGGGCTCGTATTTGGCCTTTTAATTTTAATTATTGCGGCCATTATCGGACAAGGTGTTTATCAGCACCAATCCCAAAATAAAGACACTCAATATCAAGAGAAAATTAACACTTTTGAGTCGGGAATTTTTAAAAATTTTCAAGACAAAAAAGCAAAGGCACCAGAAGTTATCATGGCCTATAAAAATTTGGTTAAAGATGTAAATGGCTTTTCCGGGCTTTTACCTACCACTTTATTAGTGGCTGATGAGTTGACTGCCGAGAAAATGGTGAAAGAAGCTGTTGAAGTTTTAGAATTAGGTTCTGGAACAAATCATCAATATGCTAATTTTTTGATTAAAAGCCGTTTATCTCAGGCCTATGAGGACAATGGGGAAATTGATAAGGCGATTGGCAGTCTAACTGATCTTATTAAAGCACAAACCAAATTATTCGAAGGAAAAATTTATTTGGATTTAGGCCGTCTCTATATGAAGAAAGGAAATACCGTCAAAGCGCGCGAACATTTCCAGTATGTCATTGATAAAGGAGTTGATCCGGAATTTAAAAAGATGGCAAAACTTTATCTCACCGGACTTAAGCAAAAATAAAGGACCCTCGATGATGCGGATTTTGGCCTTATTGGCGATATTGATGATAACAAGTTGTTCTTCTCTGCCTGAGAGCTTTCGCCCTAAGGCCCCAGAAAAGAATAAAGAATGGTTTTTTACCAAATGGACGAAAAACCTTGATCCCATTTACGATAGTGGCAATTTACCAATCGCCCTTAATTCTCCTGTCATTGGTTTTGGCATGGTCTATGCGGCCGATGGGATGGGGAATTTCTCGGCATGGGATCTCGAAAATGGCCGCTTAATTTGGCAAAAGAAAGATCTTGGCGTTCATCACGCTGCCCCGACCTTTCATAAAGAAACTATTATTTACGGGACAGGTGAAGGCCGCTTATTGGCCCGCGACGTTTATTCTGGTAAAAAAATCTATGAAGTTGATGTCGGATCTTCTATTGAGGCCAAGCCTCTTGTCGCGCAAGATAGGCTTTTAATTCATTTACGTAATCATAAAGTTTATTGTCTCGATGTAGTGACAGGGAAAATTTTATGGGCCTATAAACGCTCAGTCCCTTTTTTAACCACGATCCAAAGGGTGTCGCGGCCACTGGTTAAAGACAATCGCGTTTATGTAGGATTTGCCGATGGTGCTTTGGTATCTCTCTCTTTAGAAGAGGGGATGCTTCAGTGGGAACGCCAGATAGGGACGGCAATTAAATTCCGTGATGTGGATACCACCCCTGTGTGGCATCGTGGTAATATCATTGCAGGTTCTGTCACAGGGCCCATGGTTGTTGTGAATCCACAAAATGGACAGGTTCTTAGGCGCTTTGAAATGGCCCCCTCAAGGGCCCCTTTTATCCGTCAAGGCCATATCTATGTCGGTACTTTAAGTGGTGACCTCGTTGTGATGGATGCTAATTATGAAGAAATAGGTCGCTATCCCATGGCCAAAAAAGGTCTTAGTTCCATTGTTTCCTACAAAGGGGAAATGGTGGTCTCTTCCCTCGATGGCCATTTATTTGTTTTTTCCCCTAAAAAGAAAAAAATCATTGAACAAAAATTCTTAGGGCATGCTCATTCCGCTGTTTTTGGAGAATTAGTCCAAAAGAATGATGAATTGGCGTTCATTTCTTCTCGCCACCGCCTTTATTTAATGCATTAAATAGGCCTTAAACCAATGGCCATCCACTTCATTAAGGATGGCATTGGCACTATGGCGCTTGCTGGTCGCAGAGGCTGGTGCACGCATCTTGTGCCCCTTTTCAAGTGATAATAATAAATATTCATTGGCCATGGGCCCTATTTTAATAAGATCTTTGGCCGTTAACTTTTTATTATCCTTTTTATGATTTAAAAGGTTGAGATAAGCATTAAGGTTAGGACTTGATCCTGATTCGCAAATCTCTGTAAGTTCTTTGCGCATATTGAGGCGATATTGGTCAATCGCCTTTTGTGCCTGTGTGACGATCGCTTGCGCTGTCATTCCTTTATCAAGTCTATTTTCGAGTGGCCTATCATCCGGCCGTAATTTTAATTCAGGGTAGTGATGACCCGGTAGATCCCACATTTTTTCATAGCGGCTGGCCGTTAAAGGCGATTTTGGCCCTTCAAAGTCGTTATACTTTTTCTTATATTTTAAAAATAGATTATGATATTTTGGGCAATGCTGAATTTTTTCACTGTGAGCATTTGAATAGCGTCCTAGATCCCTGTACTGCTCCCATAGACTTGTTAGGTAGAGCGCCTTAGGGTTTAGGCCATTAACTGGGTTGGGAGCTTCTTTTGCCTTTTTAGGGGTTGAGGCAGGGCCTCGTTGGATGGACCTGTCTTGAGGTAATTCTATCTGTGGCAGGGGGTTTTTATTCTCATAATGAGAGTCGGCCCAGCTAATTTTTTGATTAACGTCAAAAGGATCGCGATATATGGATGAACAGGCGTTAAAAAGTGATCCTAGGGCAATAAATGTAATGAAATTCCGAGACATGAGGTCCTCCTGTAGAGAACCTATCGGAAGATCTTGCCTAGGCCTTAGGTTTACAAAAGAGGTAGATCTTAAAGGTCAGGTTTTTCTTCTCATCTAATAAATCGAGATGGAGCTCATTGAAGGGCATATTTTTTCCACAGACTATTTTTGTCGTGAATTCCCCAACTTTTTTGACACTATAATTGCAGCGGACATTTTTATAAAACTGATCTTTCCCTTTCTCTTTTGTCTCGCCAAAAAAACAACGCCAACTGGTTTTTTGCATAAAGGGGCGAAACTCTTTATCGTCTAAAGGGTAGTTTTTAAGAGTAAAGTCAGGTTCAGTAATTTGCAGGTTGAATTGGTAAGGGCCGGCATAAACGAGGCCCTGCATAAATAAAATAGCGATTAAAATTTTCATAGGAATAAGCTTATAAAAAAAGGCGGGTTAAATCAACGACTAGCTTTGAGCTTTATAACCAGTGGTAAATGATCGGCTGGAAAATTAACACGATCACGTGGGTGCTTAGGCCATGATAGGGGTTTTCCATCTTCATTCAGAGGGTGAAAGAGTCCTGATTCTTTTTTATCGAGAAAATCAAAAAGATCCTCGGATAAAAAGGCATAATCAAGCATTAGGGGTGTAAACTTTTTGGCCCTGTCAAAACCAAGCCAGGAAAACTGGGGTTCGACATCCAATTTCTCATAAAGGCAGGAGAGAGGAAGCTCCATCAATGGCCGGAACTCGCGATCGGGAAATTCATGAAAGGCCAGGCCATTAAAATCACCCATCAGTATATGCTGGTCATCTTGATATTCATTTATTTTTTGGCAAATAAACTTGATTTCGTGTTCACGGTGAATAATGCCTCGGTGATCATCGGCGGCGACTGTTAATTGACTTTTGAGATGAACCCACCAAAGGTGCAGTGGTTTTTCTCGGTCTTCATCCTTTAAGATAAGATGACCTAAGTCGCGAGCAAAATAAAGATCACGGCCATCGGGACTTTGCCCTAAAAGTGATTTGGCGTAACTTAAGTGAGAGCTTTTGCTTTCAAATTCGGACTTAATGAGGCAGGCCAATTGAATATTGCGATTACTATTTCCCGGGGTAAAGAGAATGCGGTATTTATTTTGTAAAAAATTAAGGTTGAATGTCTCTAGCGCTAAAAGTCCCCCCACCTCGGCAAGAAATAAAATATCGGGATCCATATAATGGATTTGTTGCGCTAATGATTCAATATTTTTTTGTGACTTTAGTGGACCGGGATCACAATGCGGTAAAAATAAATTTTCAACATTCCAAAAAACGATTTTCATAGGCAGGGAGAGCGCATCGCCAAAATCTGAGGACCGCCATTTATAAAGTAGCACCGAACTTTCGACTTATCCGAATCTTTGATATGAGCGGGACAATTGATTTCGCGCATTTGATCCATAACTTTAGGAGGGTTTTCAAGAACCGTAACTTGTGACTTATTATTGAGATGAAAAATAGAATAATGGCCGTTAAAGCGGATTAAATAGGTAAGCCCCTCTGGCGTGGCCTTTATGGGGATTTCCTGGCGAAGGGCAGGATAACTTTTGGTGATTTTCTTTTGATGCCAAATATTGATGGTGTTTGTCTGCCAATGAGTTTGGGTTGGGAGACTCTTGCCAAAATAAATGGCCATGGAGAGTGGGTTTTTACAGATACCGCTATAGCTGACGGTTTGCTTGAGCTCTCCCTCTTTTTGACTCCATATTAATAATGGAACAGTGGTACTGATGCCTTTTTCCTGCTCATTTTCCCATTTGGTGATTAATTGTCCGGTTTGTTCAGAACACCAGGCGTTTAAAGGGCAGCCTTTATGGGGAGGAGGGAAAGAGTGAAGGGCAGGCTCCTCTGCCTGGATAAAAATGAAAAATAAGAGAGAAAAAAGGTATTTCATGACTTTATTTTAGGCCTTTAAGAGATAGAGGTCAAAGAAACCTTATGCTTGAAAGGCCAAATCCTGGACCAATTTCTTTAAATCTGTAAAATTAACAAAAAACTCATCTTTAAAACAATTGACCGTGGTTTGAACTTGGTCGAGTTCTAAGTTCAATTGGGGAAAAGTTCCCTCTTCTTTGAGTTGCAGCAAGACCTGATCGTAAATCTCTTTATTCTGTGAATAGGGCAGGAAGTATTGATCTGTATTTTGAAATAGTTCAGGATCATTGAGGGTATGATAAAAGTCCTCACCAAAATATTCCTCTAATAAAAGGGCATAAATGATGGCGACACAATAGGATTTGGCGGGATAGATAAGATCTTTTTGCTCCACCCTAAAATAGGCGGTAATATGGCCAATTAATTCTTCCTTTGAAAGATTGGGATAAATATAGGTTTTGCCCTTTTTTAGTTTTTCAGGGCCACTGAAGGTGAGAAAGAGGTGTTGCCTGAACTTATGATCTTTAAGCATAGAGATCCATGACATCTTTGGCCAAGAGACAATGAGTTATTTTTTTATCCATCATATAATGAATTACTTGTTTGCCGACGCAGGATATAACATGAGGGCAAGTCGAGCATTCATCTGTTTGCTCAAGATATTGCAATTGCTGGCGATCAACCTGATGGCGATGGTTAATAAAGTCATCTAAGAGATAACGACCATTTTCTCCATTAGGTGTAATTTTAAAGCGCGATCCTTTGTCAAAGACATTTTCATAAATAAAAGGGCATTCATAAAAAATACCTTTTTTAAAATTATAAGTGACCTCATTTAGTCCTGCATGGATGGGATCTCCCATGGTAAATAAAATATTATCCATGGTCTTAGACATTTTATGACAGAAGTTTTTATTGAGCATTTGGTTCCATGCACTCATGGTTTTGATAATCAATTGGTCATTGCCGGTACGCAGAAATGAGGGATTAAACTCGGTAATGGAGCTGAACTCATTTTTTATATATTGGGCCACCTCGAAAAGGTCAAAATGTTCAAGTTGTGAGGTATCTTGAATATTCATTTGTAGGGCATATTCAACATCCGCATCAAAGAATTGTAGTAATTCAATTTTTTCCTTTAATTGGTGAATGTATTGTGGATCTTTAGAAAGAATTTTCATGACATCAAAAGGAATAAGAACTTCTACTTCAAAATCCTTGCCTAGATATTGATTGACAAGACCTATACGTTTAAGGATTTCATTTTTGTGACTAAGGAGAGTTGAAAGGATCGTCATGACTCTTTTGGGTTGAATTAATTGGGCAAATTTGGGATTGGTAATGAGGTCAATCGTATTATAGGCGGCGAAAAAATCAGTTGGGCCGATAATAATTTCTTCGAAGTGGAATCCATTAGTGCTGAATTGTTCGGAAGCCTGTAGTAGAATTTCGAGATCATTTTCGTCAAAGGCATTATCCCGATTCACATAGCAACCTGGGCAATGAAACTCACAACCCTTGAGAACCTCTATATTGAAGCGAATATTGAAGGTAGACGCCTGATCCATCGTGATATTCATTTTATCACTGATTGCCATCGCCTGAAAGTTATCACTCACTAGTGCCATAATGATCTTCCTCCTTATACCAATCCAATAGACCTTTGAAACCATCACATGAGTTTTTATGATTTGAATGATTTTTTAAATGTTCACTAAGGCAATGGCCCATATAGGAACAAGATGAGCATTCTTTGTTTTGGGTAATTTTAATTTTTTCTTTTTTATGCCACTGGGTATATTGCTCAAAATTATTAAGTTCAATAAATTGCTCATTATAATTTGTATCAAAATCTAAAACGGCCAATTTCCCATTGGGAGTTATATAGAGATGGTCATCTGACCAAGAGTTTTTAACGCCTTTTAATGAATCAAGGATTAATTGCTCGTTGATAAATTGGAATTGGAAGGTTTCTTTTAAGCTGAGCCATAATTTAATAAATTCTTCGAAAGCATTATAGGTAATATTATATTGGTTCGATTGATTCGCTGAATAAGGTTTGATTTCGACACTTTTAATATTTTTGGCCAGATTAAAAAGTGAGACCACGTCTGTGACTTTTTGAACATCCCATTTTAGCATTTGAGGGGAAGCGAGCATGAGAATATGAACATCTTTACTCATTCCCATGATATGACTCAAGACTTTGTCATATTGGGCCCGACCATCGTAATCCCAGCTGACGGAAAGGGTCACATCTTCTTTATCAAAATAGGGAATATTCATACTTAAGTTGGTGATGACATTAATGGGCCCGCGGTAGAAATTCCGTACGATGGCATGCATCTCGTTGAGGTAATCATTTTTTAATAGGGCGATCTCACCACCATAGAGGTCGATAAAAGAAATTCGACGGTGGGATGAGATTTCTTTGAGTCTGGCCTCAAGTTTATTGAGAGATAGGGTTTTGGGATCCGATAATTGTTCTGGCCTTAAATAGCAGAAGTCGCAACGGAAATTGCATTGATAAATAGGGTTAATTGAAAGAGTTATGTTTTCCAACATTGTCCATCTCTTTTACTTTGAAGAGGTTAAAATCGTTACCGAGAAGACATATTTCTTTTTCCAATTGCTTCATTAGTTGGCAATGAGACTCGACCATATTGAATCGTTTTAAGTCACTAATAGTTTTATGGCATCCATTACATATCTCGAACATGGGACATCCAAAGCATTCCATTTTTAATGATGATAATTCAAAATTATCAGATAATGGGGTAGAGATATTAGTATCATTCATCTCTTGATCAAAATCAATACTATGTTCGTGATCATCGCCAAAGGCGCCACAGCTATAATAATCACCAGAAGGTTGGATACAGCGTATTCCTGAGTCGCAAGTACGGTTGCGGGGGCAAATTGTTGTCCGTTTATTTATCCCCTTAATTAATTCTTTGGTATTAAATTCCCAGGGGGTTAGTTTATTTTTAATAATCTCTAGGTATATTTGATATATTTTTGATAATTGATAGGGTCTAGATTCTCTGCCAGAGGCCATGGCGTAGTTTAATTTACATTCGACATTCATCTTCTTGGCCAGAAGAACATTGTCGAGAGCGGTAGATTCATTTTGATCATTGACAACACTGATAAAATCGGGCCGATACCCAATTAAATTTGAAAATTTGTCTGATACTTTCCAAAATAAGTCTTCGGTAAAATTTTTTGATTTGCTGACTCTTCTGGTCTCACCATAATTAAAGGAGGTCGTGACCCCAACTCTCTCATGCTGAAATAATGCTGTCCATTTCTCAGGGTGCAAATAGAAGTCCCAAAGATTGGTGGTAAAACTTATTTTGGTGATTAGATTATTCGCTTCAATATGTTCTAATATTCTCCAATAATAGTTCGGTCTAACCATTAGTGGATCGCCACCGTTGATAATAAGAGTATTGGTTTGGGGAAAGCGCTTTAAGAATTGAAATATTTTATCAATATCGAGTATTTTCCCTTTTTCTTTTGATAAGTGAGGTGAGCTACAAAAAGTGCAAGCGAAATTACATATCTCTGTCGGTTTAACGATTAGTTCCAATTGAATTCCATTTCTCTGCCAAAACTATTGTTCTTTTGAAAGTTAGAATGTTACCATTTTTACTAGCATAAAGAATTATACTAATGATCAACGAGGAAAAAGACTTTGGCAAATGACTTAATCGTTTATCTTAAAACAACTGACACCTGCCAGCTCAATTGCTCTCATTGTTTCACCAATGGTAGTAACGGTAAAAAGGGGTTTTTTGATGTCGCAAAAACAATCGATTTTTTTAAGCGTTTAAAGCGCTATCATCCTCATTATGATAATGGCCATATCTCCTTTCACGGGGGAGAGCCCTTCTTATGTCCTACAGAAATGATGTTTGAGGCCTGGAATGGAATTAAAGACTTATGGCCCAATATTTGGTGGTCTATTCAAACTAACCTGACTTATAAATTAACAGAGGATAAAGTAGCTGTTTTAGATAAAATTTGCCAGAAGTCGTGGGGAACTTCCTGGGATTATGGTATTCGCTGGACCAATTCGGCACAAGAAAAATTATGGCGCTCCAATGTCAAAGAATTGGCCGACCGAGGTCATCAGATTACTGTTATGGTGAGTTTGACCGGAAATGTTATTAAAGAACTACAGCCGATAGATATAATTAAAGATCTGGCGTCTTTGGGGGTGAAATATATTAACTTTGAGAGGGTGACTGCTGATGGAAATGCCCTTTTAAATTTAGAAAATAATATTATGCCCTCAAATATTGATATTGATCGTTGGCTCCATCTTATGTGGATACAAACCGTTGAGCATAAAACCTGGGAGTCTATTGATAATCTGTTTCTGGACTCAATCCTATCTTCGCTGGTCTATAATACTCATTCAGGATGTCGTTCGCGTAGTTGTGAGCAGAAAGTCCTGACGCTTAATGCTGATGGTACCATTGGTGGTTGCCCTAACGGCGCTGTCTCTAATACTTTTGGCACCATTAATGATGATATTTCCGCCTTAATGGGAAGTACTGGTCGTCTTTGTAATATCAATGACGAGGTCTTGAGAAACCCTATATGTAATGAATGCCCGGTCTATGATATTTGTAATGGTGATTGCCACCAACTTGGTTGGCAAGGTGATGTATGTGCGGCGCCAAAGAGCTTGATGCATGAATTAAAGGCCAATGCCGATGAAAATGCTACTCTTTATAAAAAGGTTCTAGCAGGGTTTATGGGGCAAGAATAATTAAATTATGGATTGCTTTCCATTAAAATGGCCTGTGCTTCTTTATAAGCAGCGTTCATATCATTACGAGTAATATCATTTTCAATATGCGCTAAAAACATATTTAAAACATCATTTTGCTGACAAAAATAATAATCGTAAAAACTTCTGCCCTTAAACATTCTCTCTTCAAATTGTGGCCTGAAATATTTGAGTTCCGTTCTTAAGGGGACGAGAAAGAATAATTCGGAAAAAGAGGGGATAGAAAATAGATTGACTATATTCGATCCAACATAACGACTGTCATTGATAACTTCAATATCTTCTTTAATTTTAAGAAGCTCGTTAAGTTCTTTGACACAAGATTGGGCGAAAATAATAGTGCTCTCGAGAAAATGTTCCCATTTCTGGATAAGCTCTTTATGATCATTGATAAATTGCTTACTTTCATTTTGATCGAAATAGGGCCGGTTAAATATTTCTGTAGTGTCAAGGCCTCGATAATCTAAAAGGATCTTGGCGACGTTAAGAGCAAGAGAGTCTATTTTAACAATATTCCGTGTATCCATATAGGCCTTAAGCAGACCTGCTTTTTCATCATAGGAGCAATTGTCCATGATGATTTCTGCTGGTAACTCGAGGTTGGAAATATAATTGAGAAGTACCAAATCTTTGAGTTCAGAGGTTTGGTAATTAATAAAATAAGAATATTTTGTCTTATTTTCGATAAACTCTTTTAACTCCTCTACTTTAAGAGGAACATCAATATATTTAATTTCTTGGTCATTATTCATTTAAAATCTACCTCTTTTTAAAATTTATTTAACGTCTTCCGCGTGAGCTATGGCAGCCATGGCATATCGTAACGTTGACGGGGGCCATATTACGCTGGGTTGTAACAATTGAAGCAAGTCTTGCGATTAAGGCATCTAGCGCAGCTGAAGCAGCGGGGTTGCCAGGTTGAAGATTATCTAAGGGGTTGGGACTTGCGGTAACCGCCGACTTAAAGGCGGCAAAGTTCATTCTATAGTTAGAGTTTAGGGTTGTGACTTTATCGGTGGAGATAACTCCTCCTCCGTACCGACTGATTGTGGCCCGCCGACAGGAAGTTAGAATATAGGCGTAATATTGAAAAATATCGGCCAAGGCGGAGGCCGTGAGTTGCCCGCCACGAGGGGCGATTGTATTAAAATCATTAGGAGTGATTCTAAACTCATCACAATGAGAGAGAATATTGGGGATGGGGCCTTGACCTCCAGGAATGGCCTCCCTACCAACTTCAAATGCATTGGTTGCTGGGGTGATAACATCATCAATGAATTTTTGAATTTTAGCCGCTCGATCAACATGTGTTGTCACGTTTATCTCCTCCTGATGTACCTCGATGGATTATAGTTAAATGTTACACGCTGACCTTGTTGGTGTAAACCTAACTTAATGGTAGGATCATTACCTTTGCAGTGGGAATAATTATTGGGTCAAACTTAAAAATATGCCATAATTTGGCATGGCCATAAGTAGCATTGAAAAACTCAATCAGCATTTGGATGATAGCATTTCTCATAAAATAAATATTGTACTTAATATTGCAGGTTTGTTGCGCCAAAAATTGAGCGCTAAGCATCCTTTTCTTTTAACTTTAAACGCCATCAATCAACTGGTTGATCAGAATTATCGGTTTAAGGGGCTTGTTTTAGGTTCCAGAAGTTTTCAGGTCGATGGGGTTATGAGCAGTCCTCATTTTCAAGGTTTTTTGAAAGAACATCCCTATATGAGGATCACCATACCCATAAAACTTGATGAAGTAGATAATGGTGATGTAAAAGCTCTATTAGGCCCTTTTTCACTGCTCAATAATCCGCTCCTATATCCTCAAACTCTGGATATTAATATTGTCTTAACGTGCCCTCTAGCGAGGCTTTTACAAGCGGATGAAGACTTTCTAGGAACACTCTCTTCGCTTTCGAAACATTTTAATAATCATCAGCGAAGGCCTATCTTTTCCTTTAATGTGGACTATAATGATTGTAAATTATTTGAAGAATTTAGTGATAAAATCGTGTCATCTCTTGAAACTTCCTTAGGGCAAGACGTCGAGTTTGTCATTCAGTTTTTACCTGAACAAATGACAGGTGCCCAAGGAGGTTTGATAGTAAGATTACAAAACCTCAAGGATTTCCTAAATGATTATATATCAAATGAAAATTATAAAGGGCTTCTATTGCCAATAGGAGAGAAGGATTATCACTTTTTTCAAGTCCTCTACCTCAATTATTCTGATGAACACCTTTACATTTCTCCTTTCATCTATAGGCCTCTCAATGAATGCGATGAAGGTTTACGAATCAAAACTATCGGCCCTCGCTCGATTATTGATAAAGTGGATACTCTCATGAGGTCGCAATACCTTTACAGTCTTAAAACTCATGATTGCTCTGATTGCAGCAATCTCAATTCCTGTGTCGGGAAGAATGTTCTTTCAATTATGGAGCTTAAGGAAATTAAGGAATGCCCGTTCCCTTCTAAAGTCCTCAATCTATTAGAACTGATGTAGGCTTATAATTTGACAGTAATAACGGGGAAATCTATAGTTAAAGAACTATAAAAATATTCTAATTTTTTCCCTAGGTCTGCGATGATTACGCTTAAAGAAAAAGAAAACTCCGATAGCTTTAAGTCTCCAGCGCTACCCATGAGCGCCACTAAATCGATCCTTGAAAGTAAAAGGCCTGATATTGCCGAAATTGAACTCACTCTTTTTGAAAATTGTAATATTACCTGTGACTTTTGCTTTCACGATAAGAAATCTCAAACAGGACTGACACGAGAAGAAATGTTTTCTAAGATTCCTCTGATTGTTGACTTTTTAAAAAAACAACGAGGACGAGTGGATTTAGTTCAAATTAATTTGGTCGGAGGTGAACTATTACAAGATCGCTGGATGGATCGCTTATGCCAAGACTATACTGATCTTCTAAAAGAGCTAAAACCTTATTTTGATGAGTTCAATTTTAAGATGAAGGTCGTTATCGTCAGTAACTTCCTCTTTAAGAAAAGGGAGAGAGTTAAAAAACTCCTTCTCGACCTTAGGAAGGCCGAAATTGATAGTTATCTTATAGCGTCGTATGATTTTCATGGAAGGCCTATGTCTAGGCTTTATACCGATAATATCTCGTGGTTTGGGCCAGAGTATATTTGCTCAATTAATCTTGTCGGAACAAGCGAATCGATTAAGGAATTTATTAAAGATAAAGATCTCTATTTTAAATTTTTATATAATAATTTTAATATCTATTTTGATGATTTTATACCAGATGCTGGTTCAGATGAATCCGTCCCCACAGACTCAGAGTTTTTTAATTGGTATAAATTTATTGCAGAAAAGTACCCTCGAATTCAGCCCGTGGCCGATTTAATTAATAATAACTTTAATAAAATGCATTGCTTATCATTAAATAAGATCACAATTTTTCCCGATAATAGAACCTCTAATTGTCGTTGGCATCGCTACGAGCAAAAAGATTTTAATACAAAATTAAATTTAAAAGATAATGCCGGGATGATGCAAAATTTTTTGGATGAGATGGGATGTCTCTCCTGTGAGTATTTTCAAAAATGTGGATTTCGTTGCTTTACCCAATGGGATTGGCGAAATAGAAAAAGGGACATGGATACCTGTCCCCTTAAGTCATTCTATAAATTTCTTGATAAGAGTTAAAGATCTTTAAATTTATCCGGAAATAAACAATCCTCTTTGTTTTTGACTTCCATATAATTTAAGACATTGCGGCCAACACAGGGAGTGAGAAATTCGCAATCAATACATTCCTTGGTTTTTTCAGCATAGCGGAAGCCTTGCTTTTGGAGATCGAGATGCTTATTTAAAATTGTTTCGCCATCGAGAGGGGTTACCGCAAAGAGATCGCTTGCCTCAATAATTTGTTCATAGATAAAGGGACTAAAATAGACCTTATCCCCAATAAGGTTAAGGCAGATGGTATTGGCGGTATTATGGTGCTTATCGAGGCTGGTTAAACAGAGGTTTGAGTAGTGATTTCCTTCAAGGATTTTCTGCAGAAAGCCTTTCCAATAAGTAAGGTTTTTATCAATTAATTGATTATTATTGGTTCTAAAAAACCCCGGGTTAAATTCAAGAATAGTATTAAACTCTCTTTTAATGGTATCAACAACTGTCATATAATTATTTTTTAATAATTCATTATTATTAATATTAATAACATAAGACCAGTCGATCACTTTAGGGGATTTATTTTTAAAATGCTCTAATGCCCATTTATTATCCTGTATGTATTGCGCCTCTTTGTTAAGCATCTTTTCCGCGTGTAAAGGCACGAGAAACTCTAAAATCATCTCTTTTCTAAAATAGCGAGTATCATCAAGAATATTAAAAATTTCTAGGAAATGGTTTTTGTCCAAGGAATCAAAAACACAAGAGGCGGTGATACGTGTTTTTTCGTTGAGAGTAAGCAGGGACTGAAAGCGTGGGTCTAATAGAATCGCCTTAGTATTATGAGCACTAAAGAAGTCGGTTGGCCCTAATATTAACTCCCTAAAGCGGAGTCCCTTAGACGTTAATTCTTTAGCAATTGTAAGGGCCTTTTCAAGGACTGTATCCCAATTTTTAATATCATTATTCTTTCTGACGAAGCAGCCGTCACAGAAGTGGACACATCCATCTAAAATATCAAGGTTTAAAACAAAGTCCATACTTTCAATATTATCAATATTAGTATTCGTCATTTTATGGAGAAAGTTTTTTTCGATTGTCATGAATAAAGCCCCTTCGTGAAATTTATTTATAAACAGATATAGTAAAATGGCCAATGGAAGACGGTGGTAAAATTAATTCTAACTGCTTGATATTTTTCTTCCATGTAAAATATCTTTCAAATACATTTATAATATTAATCGAGTTAGGCCTATAATGAAAGGGTTGACGATAAGAGGGAGTCCCAAATGAAAATATATCAATTTTTTTTAATTATACTCGTCACTTCTATTATGACAAATATATCAGCTGGTGAATGTGGTGCTAAAGCATCGGACAAGAAGACCGATGTGGAGTATTGTGAAGAGTATGACAATAATGAAAAGCAATGCCTCAAGCAGGATAAATGTTTATGGACTCCTGGAAAAAAAGATTCTTGTGAGTCAAAGCGAGACAATAACCAGGAAGACGACGATTTTTGCGCGCGGTATGATAATGATCAAGAGGATTGCCTTGAAGAAAGCGATCGTTGCATCTGGCAACCCAAGTAAAAAACCTTCGAAAAATCTCTATGTCATCAATTGACATGATCCTTTTGAAAATTATTTTACTTTAACCCAGTGGCGACCATTGACAGTAATTTGTTGACCCGCTGGCCCCCAGAACTCGTCCATTTCTTTCCTTTTATAGAGGGCCACGATGCGCTCTGGATATTCAAGTTTTTCCTCTTTTGTCATCTTTGTTAAGAATCCATTTTTATCGTTTGTTAAAACAGTGCCACATTCATACTCTTGATCAACATGGGCCAAAACCCAACCAGCAACAGCTATCGGAACTTCTTGGCCAGGGTGAGCACCTGAGCCTACACCAAATCCTAAAGAGTCAGAGGCAATGCCAATGACTGACATTTGGCAACGAGAGGTACAAATGCGTGCGCCATCTTTAGTGTCAAAATAACATAGGCCATATTTCAATTCATCGTTTAATAATTGAAAATCCGCGATATCATTCCATACCGCATTCCATACTTTATTGGCCTTAAATTCTCCACTGACAATGAGAGATGTCGCACTTGCTGTATTTTTTGGGACAGCACCAACCGTGGCACCGGTGTTAGTATTGATTTGGCAGCGAGCGATGGATGGTTGACCCGCACCTGTTCCAAACACTATTTGAGTTAATTTGTCTGATAGTTGACCCATATAAACTCCTCAGTTTAATCGTTGTGATATTTACAGATTTCCATTGTGGGATTGATTTGACATAGGCCTTTTGCCATTAAATCAATTTTTTCTTCTTGAACGCGTCCCTTGATCATAAGCTCTTGGTTTTCTTTTTCTAATAAACGGTTCTTTTCGTTGAGCTCTTTGATCGCTTGAATCGTTACGGCAATTAATTGTGCGTATTTCACTGAGAGAGTTCCCGTTTTTTTGTCTTTAAGCACTAGTAGTGGAAACTCTTTTTGAACCTCTTGGGCGATGAGGCCGATATCCGGCCGACCATTTGATTTCCATGAGAATTGCACGCCATGTAAATTAGAGATACTCTGAAGCACTGGACCTAGCTCTTGGATATCATCCTTTAGCTTTTTGTCTGAAACCATAGAAAAAGTAAAGCCATCTGAAATGACTGTATTTCCGGAAATAGTCGTGGCCGCATTAATGGTGACGACATCTGCTACAGAACTATTTCCAATCGTTAACGTTCCCATATCGTCGTCAAGAAGTAGCATATCTCGAATATAGTTTTCTGAAATAGCATAGTCTCTTTGATCATTGGCCGAAGGGTCACGGTAAAGACCGAGATCACACCTTGAAGGTGGGCCTGCTGAGTAAACCCCTTGTAATAAAGAACACGACATGGGCCCTAGGCCAACCGGTGCAATATTACAATCTCGAATACTATTATCTCCAGGGGAGACTCGCTCGACGTTCAGGACTATTTTTCGTGTGATACTTTCTTGTCCCATAACTCCTTTTCCACGATAAAACTCAACAATTAAATGGGTGGTTCCTATCGTCTCTCCGGGGGCAATACCAACAGTTGGGTCGGTATCATCTAGTGAATAGGATAAAATTTTAATAGCGCCATTGCCATAGGCCTGGGCCAAGTTTTCATCGGAGTTTGCCATAAAGCGGTCTGTGGTTGCGGCACCTCGAACTAGCCTTAGACCGACTGGGTCGGGCAGAACGCCTTGGTTATAAGCAAAGGGGACCCCGGGACTGACTGGATTATTGCTGAACGACTCCAGGCAGGATCCTGGTGACGATAAGACAGTTCGAATATCATTAAGTATGGCCGTCGTTTCATAGCGGGACTCGACGGTTTTAGAGGTCTTAATTTGAGTTTCCGCAAGCCGCATATAAATGACACTCAAACCCCCTAAAATACCGGCAGTCACTAAAACTTCAACTAAACTAAAGCCATCCTGCGAGCGGGAGCCACGCCATAAAAATTTCTTCACAATAAATTCCTCGTTTTTTTATAATTTATGGTAACATTGGGCCATGGCCATTAGAAGAAGAAACTTAATTTGGAATTTTTTGCGTACTGTACTTCTTACTCCAGTACTCGGTTTTATCAATGGAAATAAGTTATTAGATGAGGAGGGAACTGATAGTAGAACTCAGCTCTCTTCTGGGGATATTTGCGTGCCCAAAAATGAAGATGTTTTCATCCTCCCTCCTAAACCTAAGGATGGTGACTTCGTCCAGTTTTCTGTTCATGTCGATAGTTTATTGAGTCCGGCTATTATTAAATATTCTGATCGTAAGATATTGGGAGATAAAGAAGATCTCGTGCTTGATAATTTATCCAATTTTAATCTTGTCTATAAGAAAAAAAGTAGAAGCTGGGAATTCTCCTAACTTACAAAATAATTTCTCGTGCTTTCTTAAATGAAATATTGAGCTGTTAAAAAACTCTGCATTATGAAGACTTGAGTCGTGCGCCAATACTTTTTGGTAGTAGGCAGACGAATTGGATAATACAAATACTAGGACCGACAGGTAGGCCGAGAGCATTTCCAAGAAAAAGGCCTAGGAGAGAAGTGCCCAAGCTAAAAGATATCGCCAAAATGAAAGTGCGACGGCGATTGTTGGCCAAGCTAAGGGCAAATAATCCCGGAGTAATAAGCAGAGAAGAAACCAAAAGAGTTCCTGCTAATTTGACTCCAAGGACAATGACGAGCGAGATAAGGATCAATAGCCCATAATGTAAGCGCTTGACTGGTAGTTGCGAAATGATCGCCTCAGTTTCATCAAAAGTAAAAAGGGTCCAATAATCTCGATAACGATAAAAAATGAACACCGTAAAGAAAGAAAGTGCGACTAAGATGGCGGCGTCAGCAGGATTAAGTAGTAGAATATTTCCAAATAAAAAATGCAGAAGCGAATTACCACCTTTTAAAAATAATTGCCCAATAATAAGGCCAAGTGCCATGGAAGTGGTAAGAAAAAGTCCAATGAGTGAATCTGCGGGTAATTCTTGATTATATGTGGCCTTGCCTAAAAACAAGACCATTAATAAGGTCCACAGGATAGTTCCCAAAAACTCGTGGCCAGCAAGGCCTAGAAGGGGGAAGAG
>JBFGZE010000063.1:0-20063 GCA_041586955.1 Bacteriovoracaceae bacterium | reverse complement strand
GGTTGTACTGACGCCTTGGTTAAATCGCCGGTACGATTTTGGTCTTCAATTTGATGATGGCAAATGGGAGAGAACGTTTAATTTTTGCAATGAAAAAGGGACTTTTAGCGGACTTGTTTATTGTCAAAATGATCAATTTGATGATTCTTTTTATCACTTAATTCAAAAGGAAGTGGCGAAAAATGGTGGTCATGATGCTTTTCAGGTTGATGGTTTTGTCTTTGAAAAGAATGGAATAGATTATACGATTCCTTTTTGTGAAATTAATTATAGAAAAACTTTAGGTACTCTAACGAAAAAAATGATTATGAAATTAAATGTCCCCGTCGGGCTTTTTCTCATTTTTCCTAACCCATGGAAAAATAAAAAAGTAGATTGCTTTGATCTTAATTCTCATGGGATTTTGGCCCTGTCTCCTTTAAGCAATAAATTTCAAACGGTCTTAATCTATGGTCATTCCATAGGAGATGTTTTTTCATCCTTAGATTATTTAATAACGAAAACAGATCGCTTAAAAACCCGCCTAGAGGGAATTAAAAACTTTCAGAATGAGGTCACCAGCTTCTTCGAGCGTTCGACCATATGAGATAACACCTTCGTAATGCCCTGCCATGGCAAAGATTCCTGAGCTTTTATCATTAATGCATTCTTTAACGGCCATCGCCATTTCAAATGTGCCATAGGGAATTTCTTGTGGTGTAAAGTCGTAGTGATTGGCCAGCATGAACTCCCACATTTTAAGTCCGTGAACATGGAAAACTGCCGTGATAGATGGGTTGCACTGGTAAATGGAGGCATGGGTAAGCGCCTCGCTTGATGCTTCAATCGGTCCATGCGTGATGCATTTTTGTGAATGGAGATCAAAATCAAGAACACGAGTGTAAAGTTCGCCATTAAGAGTAGGGTACTTTCCTGTTTGAGTCCCTGAAATGATAAATTGCGGTTTATCGGTGGATTGGAGAGATTGATAATTCTTTTTTTGGGATAAATTGCCAAACCCGATCTTTTCCTCGGGGTATTCACCGATTAGGTTATGATGCCATAATATAGACCGCCACCTCTCTAACTCTTTAAAACTATTGGTCTCTAGGGGCGAGCTTTTTGTAAAATTAGACCGGTCGTACTTGATGACACCATCGTCAATAAAACCCATTTTAAATATTCTCCTCAATATTACGATAAGTTAAATGAGTCATATCAAATTTATTAACACAAGAAAAGTGAAGCGATTGATGGCCGATTTAAAAAAAATAATTGATAAGTTAAAAACCGATGCTGAGCAATTCATTAATGAATGGAAAGAGAAGCTCAACTTTAGCAAATCACGTGACACTGATGACGAAACATCGATAATCCAGAATAACCAAATTGATAGCGATGGTCAGACTGAGATTGGTAGGCCTGATGACTTAGAAGAGAACAATGACGGGAAAACACTTGTATCGCAACCTGCATTAAATGAAGGCACAGAAGAATATGAGCTGGATGGAGAAGATGATCATAACGATGGCGAGGATGATCCGGATAATAAAAAACTTTTTGGTAAAATTGATTTAAAAAAACACCAGCGTGCGATAAGACTGGGCCTCGTTTTAGTCGTCCTCTATTTCACTTTCGATTTCTTAGCGCTTTATCTTGAAGATAAAAAAGCAGATGAAGATGCTCAGCGGAGTTTACGAGGAAAACAAGAGCAGGCAAGAAAGCGCAAGATGAGGGCCGAGGCCAAAGCACTGGAAAAGGCACCAAGTATAATTGAAAAAGAACAAGCACCCCAGCAAGAGGCGAAAGAAGTCGTCTCTGCAGTAAAACCTCCTGCGGATAATATGGAGGAAAACCCTTTAGAGGCCCAAATCGATATTCCCCCTGAAACCAATACTCAGGTATTAAAAAATGACAATTCAAATCAAGGGCCGTCTGAAAAGACAATCCAGGCTTCTCCGAGTGACTCAGAAGATAAAGAAGAGCGATCAACTGAGGTTGCTTTGAGTGAAGTCGGTCCAACGTCAGAAGAAGAAAATGAAACTGAAATACAAGTCGAAACAGAATCAGAGTTAGAGTCCAAAAAAGACGCAGGGTCAGATGTAAGCAATCCAGACTCGAGACAAGAAGCACCTAATAAAGATACTGATACTCATAAAGAAGAGGAAATTAAAGAAGAAGAGATGGTTCTGAATAATATGGGTGAAGATAAACTGGAAGCGCCCGATGAACTATCTTCCTCCTCAGAACCATCTACTAGTTCTGAGAGCGACGCTCTCAGTGACAAAATTGTCGAGAATTATACAACCTATGTTAAGGCCCCAACATATAAAAGACGTGGCCGTGGCCTTGTTTATAATTGTAAGGGAAAACATTGGGCCTGTGTTGATAAATTCAGCTATTTCACTTGTTATGAAAATAGTAAGTATAACGAACAACATAAGATGCCACAGGAGTGCCACGTTAAGGACGTTTATAAAACTCTTAAGGATTGTGAAACTGTACAAGAGCATTATATTAATACTGTCGAGCCTGTCGATTTTTGTAAAAAATAAAAACCCATATCCGAAGATATGGGCCATGTCGGCCACATAGGACCATTTTAATTTTTTGAGAATTAATTAAAAATCTTTTTGTCGATTATTATTGTCTACATGATTTATGTACATAGCTAATAATCCCTACAAAATATGGTTCGAGATTATCGTGCGAATCTACTCTATAACGCTTTCCAGTTCTCACTCCCAATACTTTTATTGTTCTACGGCTGTTTGGCCAGCAATGGGAAGCAATTTGACTCATACTTTTAATTTTTCCTTTTCTAATAAGAGGAATAGCTCTCTCGACCTTGGCCTGAACGCCTTCCTCTGTAGAGGATTTCACTAAATGTGAGAAATGTCTTTTTTCTATTTTTGCTAAAGAAGATAATGAGAAAATACTGGCTGCTAAGATTAAAATTGTTTTCATACTTTTCTCCTAATGGTTGATGTAAACATATTTTGTTTTCATGGGTCAACTTATTAGAACACTCGTCTGTTTTAATCAACCTTTTTTTAAAAAAAATTTAATAGGTGTGACTCTCTCCGGCATACCGCTCAGCGTATATAGAATTACAGGAAGTATGTTTTAAAGAGGGAAGTTAAAGGTATATTAGTGATCTAATAGAAATAAAGCTGCCTTTCTATTAATCAAGCTACAATTACGTCAATTTTATAGTGGAAGGATGTTCATGTCGTTGGGCCCTAAGCCTTTCAAGTGGATTATAAAAGAGGAATTAGAGCTCCAAGGTGGCCCAAATGTTGAACTAGGCGGCGATTTTTTTAAATGATCCAGGTATAAAGCTTAGCTGGAAATGGTCACTATCTTTAACAGATTTCTCCATACTTTTAATGAAGGCCTTGGCCAGTCTAGCGTCAAACTGAGTGCCACTGAACTCGAGGAGTTCATTAAATGCAACCTGACAAGGTAGCCCTTTTCGATATGGGCGAGTTGAGGTCATAGCATCAAATGTATCACTAATAAGAATAATTCGAGAGAACAGGGGGATGTCTTCCCCTTTAAGTCCCAATGGGTAGCCGCGGCCATCGAAGCGCTCGTGATGATGCATAGCGTATGTTGCGATATTATGAAGCGCGCCAAAGTCTTTTAAAATCTCAAATGTTGAATGAGGATGATCTTTCATTATTTCAAATTCTTTATGATCAAGACGTTCAGGCTTCTTGAGTATATTATCGGGAGTTGATATTTTTCCAAGGTCATGACAGACGGATGCCAGCTCTAATAAATAAAGCTCTTTTTCTGATAATTTTATTTCTCGACCGAGGACTAAGCTAAAATGGGCCACTCTTAAGGAATGGGCCTTGGTATAGGGATCTTTTGCTTCAAGAGCATTAATTAAAGTGCAAATTGAGATTTCGCATAACTTTCTTTCACTAGGGGAAAGGTCAAAAATCGGATCATTTTCTAAATCTTTTCTTTTTTTAAAATTAAGAATCTTTGTATTTTTACTCATGATACCTGACCAACTCGTTTGGTTTTTTTCTTAAACTCATTTTTTATTCGGTATTTTTGATAAACAACTTTAAAATAGAGAGGAGTTAACATTAAAAATTTTAGGATGAAGTTTTGAAACTATTGTTATTAAGCCAAAGAGACGAGCTGGCCGTTAAGTTAGTCTCCATTATTCCCAGTAATTTGGCCTTTGAACGGGTCGAGACAATAAAAGAGTTGAATGAGAAGGATGGGATTCCTTTAGTCGACATTCTAGATGCAGAGGCAATAAGCTCCACATTTGACCGTCCAATCAATCTTGTCGGAAATAAATCTCACGAAATAGCGCAGATTTCTGAAAAGTTGACCTTTTCTGTTGGTAATGTTTTCGCTCTCGATTTCCCTGGCCTGCTATTGGAAAATATTTTATCAAATATTCACCAAAGCTATCAAAATAGCCACAAGTTCGATGACTCTGGAGAGGTAAAAGTATTAAGCTGTTTGCATAATCAATTTATCCCCTTGAGAAAAGAAGTTTATGATAAGCTTTCGATTTATTCTAAGTACCGTGCAGGAAAAAATATTGGTGGGGATAGTTTTGATTTTTTTCAAAAAAATGGATTCATTTATCTTTACCATATGAATGTTAAGTCTTATTTAACCTCCTCTCTCATTGTTAATCATCTACAATATGGGGCAGGGCTAGAAAATAAGGATTTATCTGAATGCATGGAAGGTCTTCTTAACCATTTACGAGATTCTGATATTGACCTAGAAGGGCCTTCCAATAGTTTTCAATTTTATATATTGAAGATTGATAAAGTCTCCCTTGATTATGAGTCGTATTCATTTGGGGATTATAAAATTAAAAAATCGAATAGTATTGATGATAATATTGAAATATTAGATGTGAATGAAAATAACTTTGAACAAGCGCATCGAAATGGTAGCCTTAGCAGTAAGGATCAATGGCTAATACTAAGCCCCGGGGTGAATAGGTACGAATTGGATATTCCAAAGGTGATGAATTTTTCGGAAAGCGAGATCAAAGAGTTATTTGATATCATTTTTATGCAAATACAAAAGGACGATGGCTCTCCATTTTTCGATTTTGATGCAACAGCAATTTATTTAAAGGTGGGAGAAAATGGACTTAAAATGGTTTAGAATTTTAACAATCGCAATATTAACGATCACAAACTCAAAGGCATTTAGTGATAATGAGTGTTTGAATTCAAGCTTTGATACCGTCGTTACTCATAAGGCCGCTCCATTTGGCCTAACACAAAATACTCTTAAAGTTTCCAAGAAAAATTGTGTGATAGATATTCATCATAATAAATTAAAATTTTTAACAAAAAATTGGATTATTGATGTATGCCGCTCACCAGTACATATTAAGATTAATGAAAAGAGCATTTCTGTTGAAAAGAGAAGCCATTCTTGCTCCGACGGTGCTAAAAAGGGGTTTTGCTCCTCTTACAAGAAAATTGATTTAATTCTTCAGGATGATGGACTTATTTTTGCAGATGGTGAAAAAGAAGATATTAAGACTGATCATGGCCGAATTTATTGTGCCTATCTATTGGTGCAAAAATATTTAGACCAGGGGATTGTTTTTAATCGCAAGAAAAACTATGACGATGCCGTATTAAATACTTCTCCGTCTGTGACACCTCCCTCAATAGAAAAAAAAGAGGGTGATGATACACCCTCTAATTCAAATTCCGAAATGGGGACTTTTTAATTAAACAACTTTAAATGCACTTTCCAAGTCGGCAATTAGATCTTCCAGATTTTCAATACCGACAGAGAGACGAATGAGGTTATCTGTGAGACCAATTTCTTCTCTGACTTTCTTTGGAACAGAAGCATGAGTCATAATCGCAGGATGTTCAATAAGACTTTCAACACCGCCTAAGCTCTCTGCAAGAGCAAAAAGCTTAACCTTGGATAAAAACTTTTTACTTTTTTTGATGTCACCCTTAAGAAAGAAAGTGATCATACCACCAAAGCCTTTCATTTGTTTTTTTGCGATTCTATGCTGAGGATGACTTTTGAGTCCTGGGTATACAACTCTTTCAACCTTTGGATGCTTTTCAAGCCATTGGGCCAATTTCATGGCGTTCTTTTGGTGCGCCTCCATTCGTATCGCCAATGTTTTGATACCACGAAGGACAAGCCATGAATCAAATGGTGACTGGCTAGGGCCAATTGAGTTTTGTAATGTCCAGCACTTATCATAACCCTTTTTATTATTGGTCATGATGCAACCACCAACAACGTCGGAATGGCCGTTGATATATTTTGTCATTGAGTGCAGAACAAAGTCGGCCCCTAATTCTAATGGATTTTGAAAATAAGGACTCATGAAAGTATTATCGACAGCAACCAAGCATTTATACTTCTTGGCCAATGCTGCAACTTTTGTAATATCAGTAATTTTTAAAAGTGGATTGGTAGGAGACTCGAGCCAAATCATTTTTGGACGATACTCAATAAACATTTTCTCAAGAGACTTGAGATCTGTTGTATTGGCAAAAACATAACGATGGCGATCATTAAAAACGGTTGTGAAAAGGCGATAGGTTCCACCATATACATCATCACCACAAATAATTGTCGATCCAGCGTCTAGCATATGCATCATCAGCATCGTCGCTGAAAGGCCACTCGCTGTTACTAAGCTATATTTGGCACCTTCGAGGGCGGCAAGACATTCTTCAAGTCTTGTGCGAGTTGGATTATGAGAGCGAGTATATTCGTAGCCTTTATGTGTTCCAGGTGAAGATTGGACAAAGGTCGACGTTTGATAAATAGGCGGCATAATGGCACCTGTTTCTTTATCTGGATGACCACCAACGTGAATCGCCTTTGTTGACATCCCCATATTATTATTTTTTTTCGTACTGCTCATGATTAAATTCCTTTTTTTGAAATGTATTGGAGAACATCAATTTCAGTTAAAATATCAACTAATTTATCCTTTTCTGTAATGAGGGCGACCCCTTTGCAAAAGAGAGCATCAGCGACATTTGCCAAAAGGTCATGGCGATCAATAATTTTAAATTTATTATGATAGGCGAGAGAGATATTATCATCTTTTTGAAATTCTCCCATTAAAACAGGTTTTAGGAGAGACTTCTCTGAGACTATCCCTTTAATGACATCTCCACTAAGGACTGGTAATTGCGAAACGGATTTTTCATCCATTAAGGCAATGGCCTCACCAACTGTGGCCGTATCTTGAACGGTGGCAATATTTCCCTTTTTTCCAAGCTCAGAAAGGACATCATTAATGATCACATTAAAAGATGAGTCAAGGTAACCATTATCGCTCATCCAATCATCATTATAGATTTTTGAAGCATAGCGATTTCCTGAGTCGTGAAGAAGAACGAGAATCTTTTTCGGTTCTTTTAATGTCTTTGCGTATTTAATGGCACCGATAATTGCCGCTCCTGCACTTCCTCCAGCATAAACTCCCTCGTACTTAAGAAGTTTACGAGTCATGAGAAAACTTTCTTTATCTCCGATAACAACCCAGTCATCGATATTATCAAAATCGTAATTTCCTGGAATGAAGTCTTCTCCAACACCTTCGAGGATATAGGATTTTGCCTCAATCATTTCACCGGTCTTAGCATAATGAGCAACGATAGAACCTTCACAATCGACGCCAACAATTTTTACGTTGGGCATATTTTCTTTAAAAAATTTCCCGCATCCACTAATTGTGCCACCTGTTCCAACCGCGGCCATAAAAACGTCAAAATCACCTTCGGTTTGTTTAAGAATTTCAGGAGCAGTCCAGGTGTAATGAGTCATTCTATTATGAAGGTTGTCGTATTGATTGACGTAGAAAGAATTGGGGATTGTTTCGGCCAATCTTTTTGAGACTGAGTAATAGGAACGAGGATCTTCTGGTTCAACATTTGTAGGGCAAACAACAACTTTAGCACCGAAGGCACGAAGGTTATCAATTTTTTCTTTGGATTGCTTATCAGCAAGGACGAAAATGCATTTATAACCGTTAACTGCTGCCCACATAGCAAGGCCTACACCAGTATTACCAGAAGTGCCTTCAATGATTGTTCCACCGGGTTTTAAGGTACCATCTTCGACAGCTTTGTCGAGCATATAGGCGCCAATACGGTCTTTAGTTGAACCCCCTGGGTTCATATATTCCAATTTTACGTATATCTCTGATTCAACATCAGCGACAACTTTATTAAGTTTAATAATGGGGGTATTTCCAATGGCCTTAACGACATTGGGTTGAGCGCCTTTCATCATATTAATTCTCCTTAGATTCTAACTATGCTTTTGTACTTCAAGGCCACTGGCAACTGTTGAGAGGCGGGCAATAATAGAATAAACCGCTTCCTTTGCTTTATGGTCTTGGTTGGCCCTAATTTCGCTTATGCAATACTTTTTAAAAACCATTCCGCGGCTATTAAGGTTACTCTGACTTGATTTTTCTGTATTGGCCCGCATAAACCCACCAACGCTTTGGCCACCAATAAGATAGATTGTGACCTCTGCCGGCATATCATCATACTTCAAGATTGTTTCAATGCCCTCTTGAATAAGAGTAGAGGTGAACTTTTTTTTATTTTTGCCAACGTCCATCTTATTGCGACCTTTACGGTTCATAGCGAGGATTTGATCGCCATTATCAACAACCATAATACCCATTCCATAGGTTCCTTGGGAGGCCTTAACAAAAATTTTATTCCCAGGGGGAAGAGTCTCAAGCATTTGGTCAACTTCTTTGGCCAAGCGATCGAGTCCTTCCTTGCTTGAAAAATCAACTTCCTCTACGAATTTAAATTTTGCGCGTAATAATTCAGGATCAATTTCAAACCTTTGACAAAACTGCTCAATCACTTGATGGTAGTAATGAAAATGCTCGGCCTTTTGTCTACGATACCAGCCAATAAAAGGTGTGGGGTGAACCGGAGTGGTGATCTCTTTCCAATTTATTGGAATTGGATGAGATTGGTCGTTGTTGAGAATGATGAAGTCAAAACAATCACCACTAGACAAACAGATTTGATCATCTTTGGCGTAGGCCCTATGAATGGTGAGGGCAAATTGAGAATGACTAAGTAAGTCCACTTTCTCTTTCCCGTTAAAAATACTTTCATCGAGAGAGATAAGGTCCACTTCAAATCCTGCCGCCGATAAAGTCTGAATTAAATAGGCAAGGTGATCGAGATAAAATAAATTTTTGGTATGAGACTCAGGAATGATCGCAATCCGTTGGATATGCTCCCCATATTTTTTAATTTCATCTTCAAAGTGTTTGGCCGACGCATCGAGGTCCAATTGGCAGATATTATTAAATCCTGCAGGATAGATATTATTATCTACGGGCGCGTATTTTGTTTTTGATTCGCGAATATCAACACTAGTGTACAAGGGAATAGGTAAGTCCTTTTCCATATCATCGATAAAGGCATTAACTTGATTCCAATTTGTTGAAATGAACTTTTCAAAGGCTTCTTTTGTTTGAATTAGGGCCATTACTTTACCTGAGTTATTTTTCCCAACAGGTAACAAGGTGTTTGATTTGTTCATCTGGTGGAAAGTGAGTCACAGATGGAAATACCATCATACTTTCAAAACAATTTTCTGCGTACTGTATTAACTCATTTTCCTTGTTTCGCATAGTCTCTTGCAATTTCTGTAACGGAATATCACTTGGTTGCCATAGATTCAATTCACTTAAAAGGCTTTGGTTGATGAGAAGGTGCTGTTTACCAGAAAAGTAACGGGCGCTGTTACGTTGCAACGCGTATGCTTCCTTGATTTTTTGGTGCTCAACTGAAGTGGTGAGATACCAATTTGTTTTCTTTCCATCTTTCAATACATTTTGCAATGCCAGTGCATCAATAAAGGCCGACTTAGAGTGATAGAATAAAGAAATTGCCTCGACAAATTCCTCCACAAATTGCTCACCGGTGACCTGCCCTAGGTAGTGCATCAATTTGCCAATTCCTTGACTGAGAACCTTTTTAACAAAACCTCTTTTTTTCTCCTTTGATTTTTTTCCCTGAAGATAATTTTGAAGTGAATTAAAAAGGTCGATGAATTTAGAATCAAAGAATTGATGAATTTTTTCAGCGGCCTGTAAAAAATCAATAAAATGGTCACCGGGAGGGGTATCTAACACAATGACGTCATATTTTCCTGATTGGTGGAAATAATTGAGTTCTAAGAGCGCAAAGATCTCATTCATTCCGCCATAGGGGCGTAATAATGATCCTAAAATTCTATTTTCTAAAAAAGCTTGGCCATATTCGGGTAAGACTCTTTGAAAGGCGGCCCTTTCAGACATGAGAAGGGCATCTAATTTTCCCTTTCCCTTTGGTAGGGAAAAGCTTTTGGGGTCAACCTGATACGCTTCCCCCGTAGACATTGATGGGATACCAAGTAATTGCTTTAATCTTTTTGCTGGGTCAATAGTAATAAGAAGAGTTTTAAACCCTTGTTGTTGGAGGTAGAGTGCCCTTGTTGTGGCCAATGTTGTTTTGCCGACACCACCAGTTCCACAGAATATTTCAAAGTGATTATTAGTTATTGGCATCAATAACCTCTTCGATAATAGATTGGTGTAAATTTTCCGTTTGATAAGAAATAAGACGGGCCTCATTTAAATTATAGGTCGTAAGCAATTCTCTTTCGACTCTAACTCTCTCTAATAGAAAATGAGGGAGCTCTTTATCTTGGATTTTATTGCGATCACAATATTTATGAAGTGATTGGTTAACGATAATGTCGGTATTCTCGAGTCCCTTCGAGGCAAACTCATTTTTAAGGTCTAGTCCCTCTTGAATGGCCATGTCAGTAGGTAACGTAAGAACGATAAATTTGGTTTTTAAGGGGTCTGTTAGAAAACTTTTAATACGGTTTGTATCTTTAAAAAGAAGCCCTTCTTGGAAAATATAGGAAAATAAGTCGATCGATTCAATCATTGTGATGGCATGACCTGAGGCAGGAGCATCGATAATAAGTTGAGCACCTGGGTGGTGCTCAAGATAATGAACAAATTTCCCCAGGAAGGTAAGGTAGCTGAGGCTGGGAATCATTCTGAAAATGGCCGAAAAAAGAGGAGTTTTCATAATCCATTTGGCAATAGTTTCGGACTTAAATTTTTGAGTGATGTAATCAGTGGTACAACTTTCTAGGTCCCAGTCGACAGAGGAGCCAGGATCAATAGCACTAACTTGGCCTTGATGAGAAAGAGAAAAGAAAACCGCGTTGGGGTTTAGGTGCGTGAGGCTTTCGGCAAAACATGTTTTACCAACACCGCCTTTGCCGGTTACGAATACTAAGGGTTGATTGATTACGCCAGGCATAATCTAAAAATGGTAAAAGGTAGTAATAAGGAGTTTGAAATAGGAGCCTTCGACTTTTCCTTGATTATCTTGTTTGACATCAAACGGATTATGGTAATGGCCGAGTAGGCCAATGCTGAATCGGCGATTGAGGTTAAGTTCTGCGCCACCACCAAGGTGAAGACCAAACACCAATTTGCTACTTGATTCTAGTGCGACTTCGTTGATAATTCTTTTTACCTTTGGTGAGTAAAATCCAAAGCCGCCAACAACGAAGGGTGCGAAGCTATCAAATTGAAAAATTTTGCCCTTGATCCCCATGTTGAGACCACTGAGCGACGCATAGGCCCCTCGGTATTCATGCTTGGAGTAATGAAAGTTGGTCGTAAGATCAAAAGATCTTGAAGCAGAGTAATTATAATAAAGATCTGCTGTGACTTTATCATCACCTAAATCGCTAAAAGCTCCGTGGAGAGAAGTTTGCCCTAGGCCAATTCCTATGGAGTGAATTTTTATAGGCGTTGAAAAAAGAGTTGGTTTGGAGACTGCGGGAACTTCTCGTGCTTTTTCTTTAGAGGTAAGATCTTTGATAGTATCTTTGGCCTCTAAATGAAAAAAAGCACCTAAGATCAAAGTGATCAAAGGTGCATTTATGAGGTATTTTTTAAAAATCTGTTTCTTAAAGTTCATGTTTTGAACACTTGTTTTTAAACCAATCTTGAAGCTTATATTAGTTTAAAGTACTCGGTGTTTCAATAGTAGTATTCACTTCAGTCTTGTTAAGAAATGGCTTAAATTCTTCAGTGGCCGGAGTTGGCTCTTCGGTTACTGCAGCTTCGATACCTTCTAAACTTCTGATGTAACCAGTAAAGGTTCCTTCAGTAGAGCGGATAACTCTCTTTAAAAGCTCAGTGTCACCAGCTTTAGTTGATTTTTTCTCTTGATCAAAAAGAAGCTGAATTTGTGTCGAATAAGTGATGTCATTCTTAGTTTTGTTGTCAATTACTTGGATCTCGTGCCCTTCTCTGATGATTTGAGCGATTTCTTCCAAAGTGACATAACAGCTTTGATGCGTATCATAAAGCTTACGGTTTTGGTATCTTTTGATGATTCTCACGTCATTCATCTGGTTTTCCCCTATTTGTGATGAAATAAAATTCATTTGTTGACCTATCTATCTAATATCCCAACGAACTTGTAGCACTTAATTCGTGGTTTTTTAACACTTATGAAGAATTTTCAATGCTTATTGCTAAAAAATAATGCCGCAGTGAAAACTCGGTTATTTCAATAGCTTAGCTCGGATAAAAATAAAAGTTTTTATGCTTCGCTTCGATAATTGATACCCATGATCTAGCAAGTTTCGATTAATACTGTCAACCTTCCTACCGAAAAAAAATCTTACACTGCATTAAAAAGTGCATTTTTTTCATAAATTAGGAATATTTGGGCAAAGATTTCCATTCAGAGAGGTGAATCAGAGTTGTTATGTGTCGCGACTTAAGGCTTGCACCGAAATTGACGAATAGCAGAAGAAGAAAAGGAAAAAAGGTTTTTTTTCTACGGATGGTTGTTAAATGAGAAATATTCAAAATCTACTTTTTGCGTTCATGTTTTTGTCGGGTTGCGCTCAACTGCGTCAAAAAGAAGAAACGAATGGGGCACTACAGCAGCTACCAGCATCCGAAGGGCAGAAGAAACCAGAATTTAGTTGGGAAAAACAATTAGAACAGGCGAAAAAGAACCCTGAATTACGTCAATTTTTAGGGAGCGATCTTTTTTTTAAGGCCGCCGACGCCTCGTTAAAAGGTGATGTGCAGACAGCAGTCGTCCTTTATAAATATTTGCGGGAGCTCTACCCGAAAGATAGTTTTGTCGGGAAAAAATACGCTATTGAGCTGATTCGTTCTGGCCAATTAGTATTGGCAAAGAAAGAAATAGGGCATCTCTTTTTCGATCAAGGCCTAAAAGATTCCTCATTGGGTTTGGTTTTGGCCAATCTTCATATGACGAATAGTGAATACGATAAGGCCGAACACGTTTACCAGGTCATGATGAAGCAACCGGAGAAAATGCCGGAAGTTTGTGTTTTAATGATCAAGGTTCAAAGGCAGCAGAAAAAACTAAAACTTGCTCAAAAAAATCTTAATAAATGTCAAAAGATCTTTCCCAAATCAGGTCTTTTTTCTTATCAAATGGGAAAAGACGCTCTTGATGCGGGAAAGTTTGACCTGGCGATTAAGAATTTTGACCGCTCTCTTAAAAAAGAGCCAGCTTTAACCCAGGCGGTACTAGGCAAGGGGTTAATTCTTGAGTCCCAGCAAAAGTTGAAATTAGCAACAAAGCTTTATCAGGATTTTGTTGATCATCAGGGTGATGACTCCCTTGTTTTACAGAGATTAATCCAAGTGATGTATCAAGAGGAAAATTATAAAAACTTATTGCCCTATCTTGAAAGGTACGTCTCAGATGATCCTACAAACCTTAATATGAAAGTTCGTTTAGGCATCCTTTATACTGATTTGGATCGCTACGATGATGCTAAAGGTGTTTTTAAAGAAGTACTGGCCGTCGCTCCAAACTCCGACAAAATTCTTTATTACTTGGCCTCTCTTTACCAGCAAACGGCGAATCTTGAAGAGGCCGTTCAGTATTTCAATAAAATCCCCGCTGAAAGTGATCTTTTTTCTGAGGGTCAATTACAAATTGGCCAAATTCTAATGACCCAGGCACAAGATACTCGGAATGAAGTTGTCATTAAACGCTTTAAAGACTTTGTGCGGGAAAGCTCAATTAAGAACGCTCAACTTAAGGTTGAACTCTATGTTTATTTATCAAGCTTTTATGAAAGTGTTGATGACGTCTCTAATGCTATTCAAACATTAGAAAACATTAGGACTGAAAAAAAATATACTGAAGGGCATGACTTTTATCTGGCATCTTTATATGAGAAAAATCAGAACTATCAATCGTCGCGACAAATTATCGGCAGCTTATTGGAAAAGGACCCCAATAATGCGCACGCTTTGAATTTTATGGGTTATTCTTATTTAGAAACGGGCGAAGACCTGGCCAAGGCCTATTCTTATCTTAGTAAGGCCATCGCTTTGAAACCAAATGATGGTTATATTCGCGACTCATTAGGTTGGTATTATTATAAAATGGGTCAGTATGAGAAAGCGTTAATAGAAATTAAGAAGGCCCACGAACAGGTGAAAGATGATATGGTTATTGCTAAACATCTTGCCATCGTCTACAAGACTCTGAAAAAATATAACCTGGCCCGTAAGTTTTATGTGGAGGCCCTTAAAAATTGCAAAATCGAATCAGAAAAATTAGAAGTTCAAGGGGCCATCGATCGGCTCGATCAATTAAGGCTCCCGGCATCCTTGGAAGTCAGGCCCTAATTGCTTTTATTCCCTTTATCATATTCTCTTGTGCGGGACACAGGACTTCTCGTCATCTCGAAAAGAAATTTTCTTCTCACGTGCAAGCGGTTTGCTTAACGGGTGAAGGAAAAGGTCGCATTTCAGCTGGTGTCGAGCGCTATATGGTTGATATTGAGAGTAGGGTGGATAATAAGAAGTCTCTATGGTCTGTTGGAGTGGAGATCCCGGCACTCGGATATGAAACACTTTTTATTGACTGGAGCGAGGCCCAGTCTAGTCGAATGAAAGCGAGTGGCACATTTTACGCCCGCTTGGCCCATCAACTGAATGGCTCGCCACAAAAGAAAATTTTTTTAAAGAAGTTTTTGCAGGAGTTGGGGTACTTCCTTTATACCCAAAGTCTGGGTGTTGCGGGCATAGAGAAAGAATTTGTCTGCCAAAACAAAACCTGTCAGCATAAAAGCTTGCCTATTAAATGGAAGTTGAGTGCCAGGGATGGCAACTTTTCTCTTCGAAATCAATTAAATAATAAATTCTACTTTTCCATAACCGGATTCGGTAAAAAGGATGGCCATTACAAGCGTGTGAAAATGGGCATTTGGCCATTTCGCAATAACGCAAGTGGTCGCAGAGTTCCACTCGTCAGTCTTGACTACTTTGTCTCCGAGTGTGGACTCGGTGCGCCATCTAAATAAATCACCTCGTGGCCCTTTGAATTCTGGCAAAAGAATAACTTTTTTTATATAAGTTGGGTGACTGCTCTGCATGATGAGAAGCTGTCTCAATAGAAATTGTTAAACAAGGAAAATGTTTATGAAGGCATTGTCGACCCTATTGGTGGTCTTAAACTTACTTGTAGCTTTTAGCTGTACTAAAAAACAAGATGCAACGGAAAAAGTTTTAAACATAGCTGTTGGCTCTGAAGTTAAGGGGATGGATCCGATCTATGCTAACGATCGTTACTCTTCAAATGAAGTGGCCCGCATTTACGAGGGGCTTCTTGAGTATCATTATTTAAAGCGCCCTTATACTTTGGTTCCGAATTTAGCAGAAGCTTTACCGACGGTTTCAGAAGATGGCATGGTTTATACTTTTAAAATTAAAAAAGGTGTTCTTTTTCATGACGATCCTGCTTTCGCAGATGGCAAAGGTCGTGAACTTGTTGCACAGGATTTTGTTTATTCACTTAAAAGACTAGCTGATCCTAAATTACAAGGTCTTGGTTGGTGGCTATTGGATGGCAAAATTAAAGGCCTGACACAATGGCGTGAGAAAAATGGCAAGGCCGATACTGTTAATTATGACGAGGAAGTTGAAGGTCTTAAGGCCCTCGATTCCCACACCTTGCAAATTACATTGGCCAAACCTTTTCCTCAATTTCTCTATTCTCTTGCTATGCCTTTTACTTTTGCAGTGGCCAAAGAAGTGGTGGAAAAATACGGAAAAGAATTTGTTAATCATCCCGTGGGAACAGGACCTTTTGTTCTTCCACGCTTTAAGCAATCAAATAAAATTGTCTATACAAAAAACCCTAAGTTTAGAAAAAAATTATATCCTTCAGAAGGGGATGAAAAGTATAAGAAGTTAGGCTTTCTCAAAGACGCGGGGAAACCTCTTCCCTTGGTTGATAAAGTTGTCGTTCATATTATTAAGGAGACTCAGCCTCGTTGGTTAAAGTTCCAAAAAGGCCAAATTGACTATAATGGTGTTGATAAAGATAATTTTCAATCAGCAATTCCAGATAGTAAAACCCTAGATCCAAAAATGAAGGCCAAAGGAATGAAGCTTTTGGTTGCTCCTTCTTTGGATGTGACTTATACCGCGTTTAATCATGACCTTGAGATTTTCAAATCAAATGTAAAATTGAGAAGAGCGATGTCTTTGGCCTACGATATTGCAACCGCTAATAAGCTTCTCAATAGTGATGTGGCCCTTCCAGCTCAGTCAGTCGTTCCTCCAGGAATTGCTGGTTACTTAGAAGATTATAAAAATCCCTATAGAGGCTATGGTCAACCACAGGATATTGAAAAAGCGAAAAAACTATTAGCTGAGGCTGGCTTCCCCGGTGGTAAGGGACTGCCAGAAATTACTTATGACTGCCCAGGAAGCACAACGGCCAGACAAATTGGAGAGTACTTCAAAAAAGAAATGGCCAAAATTGGTGTCAATATAAAAATTGTTCAAAACACTTGGCCAGAATTACAAAAGAAAATCACAAATAGAACAGTAATGACCTACGGAATTGCCTGGGGCGCTGATTACCCAGATGCCGAAAACTTTTTACAACTTCTCTATGGGCCGAATAAAGCACCTGGTGCGAATGGCTCTGGATACGATAACCCTGAATTTAATCGTCTCTTTAAAATCGCAGCTGTTATGCAAGACACTCCTGAAAGAACAGCTCTCTATGAGAAGTTAACAAGAATTGCAGCGGAAGAAGTACCGTGGATCTATGGTGTTCATAGACAAAATTATACAATTCACCATGGCTATCTAAAAAACTTCATCTCAACAGATTTTGATGCTGGCCAAGCTCAATACTTAAGTGTTGATTTAGAAGAAAAAGCGAAAGCATTAAAAAAACTGTAGTGGTTAAAGGCGATTGATAGTGAGTTTGTGGACATATATTATTCGAAGATTATTGTACGTCATTCCCGTTGTTTTAGGTGTTTGCCTGGTGGTTTTTGTTCTGTTTAATGTTGTATTGGGTGACCCTACCCAGATATTATTAGGCAAACATGCAACAGCTGCCCAAATGGCCGAAATGCGTGCAGAACTAGGCCTTGATCAGTCTTGGTTTATTCAATATATCGATGTTGTAAAGTCCGCTTTTACTTTTGACTTTGGTCGGTCGTGGTCGACTAAGCAGGAAATTATCTCAATGATTAAAGAGGGTGCAATTCCCTCTTTAACTCTCTCTTTGCCGGCCTTTTTTATCGCAACTGTTTTTTCCATCGTTATTTCACTTTTTGTTTCCTTTTACAGAGGCGGGCTACTCGACAAAACTATTGTTCTTGTCTGTGTGGGGTTGATGAGCGTTTCAAGTCTCGTCTATATCCTTTATGGGCAATGGTTCTTTGCCTATAAGTTGGGTCTTTTTGAAATTTCAGGCTATGAAGAGGGTTTTCCCTACTTTATTCCCTATGTTGCGCTTCCGGTTATAATATGGGTCATTATATCACTTGGCCCGGATGTCCGTTTTTATCGCACAGTGATGTTAGATGAGATCTATATGGATTATGTGCGAACGGCCCGCGCTAAGGGTCTAAGTGAAAAGGTTATTCTTTTTAAGCACGTTCTAAAGAATGCGATGATCCCTATTATTACATATGTCATTATACAATTACCTTTTTTGATTTTAGGGGCCCTTCTTTTTGAAAGCTTTTTCTCTATTCCTGGATTGGGAGGAATGACGTTAACGGCCATTAACTCTTTGGATTTTCCAGTGATTAGGGCCATGACAGTTTTGAGTGCCATTGCCTATATTGTATTTAGTGTGATTACAGATGTTCTTTATACAGTGGTTGATCCACGCGTTAGGCTGAGTTAGAGGAAGTTATTTATGGGTTCTAGTAACCAAAAAACAAAATCAAAATCCTTATGGATCCATGCTTTTGATCAGATTAAGCGTGATAAATTGGCAATCACAGCACTTGCCATTGTCTGTCTTTATTTTTTAATTGCCTTTCTTTCATGGGCAGGAATTATCGCAGCCGATTGGAACAAAGAAATCGGACCTAGTTATGCCGAACCATTTGGTGATTATCTTCTTGGCCTTGATCTCTTTGGCCGTAGTGTCTTTATTAAGATGATTAAAGGAACAGAAGTTGCTATGTCGGTAGGACTTTTAACAGGTCTTATTTCGATGGTGATTGGTGTCACGCTTGGTGGCATCGCCGGTTATTTTGGCGGCAAAGTGGACGAGGTCATCGTTTGGTTTTATACCGTCTTTTCTTCTATCCCAAATATCATGCTTTTAATGGCCATTGCTTTCGTTCTTGGGAAAGGACTGATGAGTGTTTATTTGGCGCTTGGTTTGACTGGCTGGGTGGGACTTTGCCGTTTGATTCGCGGGGAAGTGATTCGTCATAAAGATCGCGAATACGTTCAGGCGGCTTCGGCCATTGGTGGCGGTGATTTTAGAAAATTATTTAAGCATATTCTACCGAATGTTCTTCATTTGGTTATTATTAATTTCTCTCTTCAATTTCAAAGTGCCATTAAGTCTGAGGTTATCCTCTCTTATTTAGGTCTTGGGGTTCAAGGGACGCCATCATGGGGAACCATGATTGATGATGCAAAATTAGAACTTGCAAGAGGCGTGTGGTGGCAATTGGCCGCAGCAACTTTCGCGATGTTTTTTGTTGTTTTGGCCTTTAATATTTTGGGTGATGCTTTGAGAGACGCTCTTGATCCCAAATTGAAAGGTAAATAAGGAAAATTAGAATGAGTGAAAAGATTTTAGAAGTTAAAGACCTTAAAGTTGAATTTAAAACAGATCGTGGAATTATCACAGCGGTTAATGGTGTTAACTTTGATGTTTATAAGGGAAGAACATTAGGGATTGTTGGCGAGTCTGGTTCGGGTAAATCAGTCTCAGCGCTTTCAATTATGCGCCTTATTCCCAATCCTCCAGGCCGTATTGCAGGAGGCGAAATTAAATTCAAAGGCAAAAG
The DNA here is from genome assembly GCA_041586955.1 of Bacteriovoracaceae bacterium. GTDB lineage: Bacteria > Bdellovibrionota > Bacteriovoracia > Bacteriovoracales > Bacteriovoracaceae > JBFGZE01. Next base: position 686 of record JBFGZE010000063.1, on the reverse strand, counting down.
TCTTCTCGATATGCCGATGGACAATATGAGAACGATCCGTGGCAATAAAATTGCAATGATTTTTCAAGAGCCTATGACTTCTTTAAACCCTGTGTTTACTGTTGGGAATCAAATTGAGGAAGTTTTAGAATTACACCAAAAAGAATTAAGTCGTGCTGATCGTCAAGCTAAAGCGATTGAGATGCTTCGCTTAGTAGGGATTCCTAGCCCTGAAAAAAGAATTAAAGAATATCCCCACCAAATGTCTGGTGGGATGAGACAAAGAGTTATGATTGCCATGTCTCTTGCTTGTAAGCCTGATGTTTTAATCGCCGATGAGCCCACGACTGCTCTCGATGTAACGATTCAGGCGCAAATTCTTGAACTTATGAATAAATTGCAAAAAGAAATTGGCATGGGAATTATTATGATCACCCATGACCTCGGTGTTGTTGCTGAGACATGCGATGATGTGGCCGTTATGTATTGCGGTCAAATTGTTGAGCATGCTGATGTTAAAACACTTTTTAATCATCCAAGACACCCTTATACCAAGGGGCTTATGGAATCGATTCCTTCCTTTGACTCGACTTTAGGCAAAGTGAGAGATCGTTTACCAACAATTGAAGGGATGGTTCCTTCATTATTTGATTTGCCAAAGGGTTGTAATTTTCAAGATCGTTGTGCTTTTGTTACTGATAAGTGCC
>JBFGZE010000062.1:0-20110 GCA_041586955.1 Bacteriovoracaceae bacterium | reverse complement strand
AGCAGCCATTGCAACTGGTTCAAAAGAATCAGCAATTATAGTGTGGACTCCTTTTTACCAGGACCTTGGAGACCAACCTGGACACGCCCACTAGTCGTCTAATGCCCCGTCGAAGCCAGTGCACCCCCGCTAATGAAAAAACCTTGGCCAAATGAATTGACCAGATAGCAGATTAGCATAAATTCAATTAGGATGGAAATACCTGACAACGGCACCAGGACAATACTACGGCAACGCAAGCCGCCAAAAAGCCTAGATATCGTCATTACTACGGGTTAGAGCGCTCCATTATCAATTCCTTGGGACCAAAACGGTCGGCAAATTCAATGGCCACCTTGGTGGCGCCCTTTTTTACTGCTCGCAGGACGATATTCATATCAAAGAGAGCTCTTTCAGCGTGCAGCTTGATATGGCCGTGCTGATAGGTCCAAGAACCCCGGCCATCACCCAAATTATCGAGGTTATAATACCAACTGCCATCTTCAAAAAGGGCGATCTCGATGGGGTAATCATTATTAAAGATAACTCGCGCTTCATTCAAGTTTGGTTTTTCTGGTGCCGTGCCAGAATTGAGGTAGGAGGCGAAATCAGCTTTTTGCACTTTAAAAAATTGCAGCTCGCTTTTTTTCTTTTTGGTGCCGCATGCACTAAGGACTAGACCTAATGTCAGACCAATAATGATCATCCTCATATAAACTCCTCATTGGATAAGTATCTTCTCTTATGGTAGGTTATCGCTCATAAAAAATCCACGCCAGAGTCCATAGAGACAATTTATTAAGGAGTATTGATGAAGGGTACATTCTTTCAAAAGCCGTTGGAATTCGGTCTAGTAATTCACGGAGAATCTTGGCAACAAGGTGACCATATCAAAGGCTCCCTTATTGTTAAAAATCATGGACCAGAAAACCTTGACCTCTCCGCGACCGGTATTACTCTCGCTCTTGGCAATTTGAAAAAATATAAAGCAAAAGACCCCGAGGCCTTTACTATTTTAGGTGAAACCTTTTTTAATGAAGGTGTTTTGGTTGATATGGGTGAAGAGAGAACCTTAGATTGGGATTTTCAATTGGCCAATGATTGTGCCATTACGGAGAAAACTTCCAGTCTTTTTATTATCTGTGGGGAAAAAGACGATTATTTTGGCGGTGGCCAGATGCAATTGCAGATTAATCCGGAAAACTCCCTTACTCAATTCTTAGAGATTTTTAAAAACTTTTTTAAATTTCAGGTCAAGGCCATTAAAAATAAAAATGGTTTTATCGAGGCCAAGATGGTGGCACCAGACTCTAAAGAATTGGGGGCGGTGGAGCAATTGATGCTGAATATGCGCATGAATGGCGATGATATGGATCTAAAATACACCTTCAAAGTGAACCGCGTCAGCTATGGGGCGGCGGGGGAAATTTCCGCGAAGGCCAAAAAAGAAGAATATTCCCAGAGTTTAAAACCTAAACAATTCCGTCTCTTCGGCGATGCCCCTAATCAAGATGGGATTATTGAAGCAATTGGCGAAGTCATTGAACAGGTGAAAACAAAGTCAGCTTTTTGGGATCAAAAAAAGGAAGGAGAATAGACTCTCCTTCCCTATAAAGTTTTAGAAATCTTTATTAACGACAGCATTAAAAATAATTTCACTACGGCCAGTGATATTCATTGGCGTACCATCTATTCCATTAGTCACAACAGTATAATCGTAATCCATGGATTTTCTATATTCAGCACCAAATTCCAAATCGGCAAAAGGGCTGACCTTAACTCCACCAAAGGCGCGAGCAGCAATGGTAAAAATGCCATCAGTATCGTTACCAGTATTATCATCACTTTCTAAACGGCGCTCATATCCACCTTCGCGTTCAATTGTGAAAGTACCCCCTGCTCGGAAGCCTTCAGTCACCCATAATTGGCCAGTGGCCTCAAGTAAGATATTTATACTTAACGATTCATCATAAAGAGTGGGATCAATAGTGACATTAAGCTGCTCAACAGATTTAAAAATTTCAAATTCAAGTTCAGCATTGGCCAGCCATTCCATTCTACCTATGCGTCCACCAATAGAGGCCCCACCTTTAATCGCATGGCCACCGCGACGGGCGTTACCGTCTTTTTCACGAGATAAGGGGCCATCAATAACCGCCACACCAAGTTCGCGTGCACCAAGACCGATAGAAAGGCCCGCCATAAAATCAATTGTATAATCTTTATTTTTCAAAAAGCGGTAACGGCCCATAAAGTAAAAATCATCAAGTCCCGCTTCATTATAACCGTTCCCATTATAATGAACCCCAGGAGTCTCAGTGGTTCCTCCTGATTTTTGATTATTTTGTTTGGTTTTATTTTCCATCACGTAATTTACTTGGAAATCAAGAGTAATCTCTTTGGAGAACCCATAACGTAAATTATTATGAATTATAATCGAGCTCGTTTTGAACTCACCGGTAGTATTTCCGAGAGTGGTATCGTAACCACCATTACCAAAAGAAAAGGCCCCTATATAATGGAATATTTCAAAGGCGGGGCGGTAGAGTAAATTGGAAACTGTTGCTTTCGCGGCAAAAACCTGCGAACTTAATATTAGAAGGGTGAGAAAAATTCCTTTTTTCATTATCAAAACTCCATTTGAATGACTCTTCTATTGTAGCGCGCTCTGGAGAATACACAACCCTCCTCAACGCTGCATTGCTAAATACTAAGCACCATAAAAAGGCCATAACGGGACTCATCCCAAATATCGACAACGCTGCGGAATTTTTCCTCCTTATTATAAATATGATAATCAGCATAGAGACCTAATGTTAACCAATCCTTAGAATAAACCACAGTAGGGGCCCAGCTAGAGTTAATGCGATGAGCACCTTTAACCCAGCGGTATTCATTATCGATACTGAGATTAAAACTAAAGCGATTGCTAATCGTATAGGACGGGCGAAGATCGAGCTCAATTCGCTCGGTAGAAACCCCCTCTTCATTCGTTGTATTAAAATAATGTTTATATTTTAAGGCGGTTCTTAGGCGGAATCTATTGCTAAAGGTATAAGTCATGCGACCTTCTATAGAACCCTCATATTCACGCGAGCGCCTCTCAATAATGTCATCATCCATTAATTTAATCGCAACCGCGGATAATCTTGTTTTGAGTCTAGTGATCGGTACCCAATCGGTGATATCTTTACTGACTCCCAAGATCAAGGCCTCGAAATGGGATTCTATTTCTTCCCCACTTTCCTTGCTCATATAGTATTCCGCCTCCAAAAAAGCGTCATCGATAAAGAACCGGTTAAACTCCACACTGCCTGAGGCGATATAGGCTTGAGAAATCCCGTTGATTTTGTCCTGCCTATCTCGCACCGACCAGGTATCAATAATAAAAGAAGCATGCAGTGGATCCCTTTTAAAGATCGAGGTGCTTTTAGAAGAGGACTGACCACCAATCAAAAGCTGGGCATTTGAGGATAAACTGATAATAAGACTGAGAAGCAAAAAAAGAGGACGGTTCATAGTTCCTCCAATGCGTAGTCTGATATAATGACTTCCATCAAACCAAAATATGGCCTTGGATGCAAGTCTTACTTATCCTTTATTCTAAGGATAGTAAGCAGCATTAAAAAGAAGCGCCACCTGATTATTTTCATGAGTCTCATAATCCAATAAGCGCACCGCCAATACGTCTACCTCTAAAGGTAAGAAATAGAAAGCGGTTACTTTCATGCGAACCCCAGCATGTAATGACGTCAGTGCTTCATTGATGATGAAATTACCTTCAGCGCGAATCAACGCGAAATCAGTTTTCAAATAATCCATTCCTGCCAGCAAACTAAAACGCTTAAAGAGAATTGGAAAAAATTGTGGCCCAGAGTAGCGCTTCATAAATTCATATTCAATTTGGGCGCGCCCGGAGGCCATTTCTAGGCCATAGGCTTCTTTATAACCGAGGCCATAAAAATCGTGATAATTGATAAGTTCCATACTCTGAGTGCCACCACCAAAGATAGCGCCATTAACTAGCGAATCACTCTCTGACTTGGAATAACGCCCTTGAAAATGAGTATAGAGATTTTTGGCCAATCGAAAACCAAATTTGGAATGAACGCCCTTCACAAAAAAGGCCTTCTCCCCCTCCACTTCTTCCCGAGAATATTCACCGTTCAAAAAAGCATATTGAATAAAATCATCAGAAAATAAACGGGGAAGGGAAAGCCCCGCCGCCAGAGAATAACTGCGATATTTTCGTTTCCCAAGAAAATCATTTTCTTTCGCTTGGCGAGCATTTAGTCCCGTACTTAAACTCCACTCCCCCAATTGTTTGGTTTTGGTAATTCCAGCATAAGTCATTTCAAGCGAGGCCAAATCACTCAGGGTACTGGAATAATATTGCTTATCGTAACCAATAAGCACACCGTAACCAAAAAGGTCATAACCATAACTAACAGTTGGTGAGTATTCTTCTTGATCAATAAAATAATTTCCTTTTAGAGACAAGTGGTGATGGTCTCGCGGGTCACGCACAGAAGTGAAGGCAGAGAGGCGATTTTCACCACTCCCCCCCGTATAGGACAACATCCAATAACGAGGTGTGAAATGGCGCAAGGATGGATAGGATTCTGTCGCCATTTTTTGCACCGGTTTTTTTGCTTCTTTTTTTGCCAAAATGGGCAAAGGTTGGCCTTTTAAATGATCCACACAATTACTGGTGGTCAAAAGACCCTCTCCTGGATGGGAGGAATAAAGGCGCATTGTTTGATGTTTTGAACCATAAAGGGCGACAAGATTATCGGTTGCGGGAATGCGCTGCCAGCCTTTAGCATTTTTAAAGAAGAGGTTTTCTTTTTGCCCAAAGATCGGCCGTCCTCTGCAGATCCCTCGGTAATCATAGGGAGACGTGCTTTTGGCGACTATTGTGGTCTTTTTGGTTTTAAGATTGATTTCGCGAATACTATAAGAATTCTTCACTCGCTTATCAAAAACCAAAGCAAAGATCTTATTTTCTCTGGCAATATATTGTGGAAAACTCAGCTCTTCCATAACCGGCATGGAGAGCATTTTTTCTTCCACGCCATTTTTTACTTTATAAAGGGCCCAATTATGAAATTCGTAGCGCCAAAATCCAAAGGTCTCATCACCAAGATAAAAAGGGTAATCCCCGCCGGCCTTGGTTGCCACTTTTTCCACATCATTATGACGAAGATTCCATCGATAGATCTGGCGCGTTCTCTCCTCTGCTGCGCGAGTTGCGCCAGTCAGAAGAATATAGGGTTTTTTATGGTCATTATAAACTTGGCCAAATTGCGAGACATTAAAATCAAAACGGCGGGACACTTCACGGCCTTGAAAATTACTGCGGACCGTCGTGGCAAACTCTTCTCCTGAACGAGTAAAAATAAATTGATTATTGAGTGGGATCAGGCCATGTTGAAAAATAATATTGCCGCCTTTATTAAGATCCAACCATTGACCCGTATCACCTATTTTTGCTTTTAAGGCGTTATTTTCGCTACGTATCTTCTCCAGCATATAAAGGCGAAAGGCGTAAAAATTAAGCTGAGCGCCACTTCCAGTACATTTTTTAAAGGCATCATCGAGATAAAAAGGTACATTATCAGAATTTTCATGCACCAAACAACGGATAGTCCCAGTTCTTCTGTCCTCAAGGTATTGCATAAACAAAGAACCCATCCAATAAGGAGTCGAACCGTGTGGGTAAATTCCAGGGTCATCCAAACAGTTGATGCGGTCACAGAAGTTGGGATCAAGTAAACGGGATTTCACCTCATAATCAAAGATCTTTAAGCGCAGACGGCCACCTTGAGTGAATTTTGTTTCCGCCCAAACAGCGAGCCCCTCAGTAAACCAACGAGGCACACCGCCACCCCATTTACCAACTGAGCCAAAAATGGCACGCACCCCAGCAGGGAAACCACGCGTCTGATCCATATGCACAATATGAGTCAATTCATGAAGAACCAACCCTTTAAGGTAGTCCTCACCGGTCACTAGATGCCCATGGCCGAAAGGAGGATGGGTAAATAGGCCGATAACATTTTTAAACCATACCGTGGCAAACCCATTGGCGATGGTATAACCATCATGCAAAACAAAATGAATAGGGGTGGTAGGTTCATATTCAAAATAATCGAGAATTGGCATAGCGCCTTGTCTCACGATTTCCTTTACACGCACCATATAAGGAATATCGCGCTCTTTACCATGGATTTCAAAATGAACATCCCCTCTTTTGGTCGCCAACTTAAAGCGATGAGTACGCTCACCTTTTTGCTTTTTCCATAATTCTTTATCTTTCTGGTCGGGCTTTGCACTTTGCGAAAATGAAAACGATAGAACAATAAAAATCAGTAATAATTTCTTAAACATACTAAACCCATCTTCCTTGATGTCTCTTTTTCCGATATAATAGCTTCGTTTATAGGAAATCAAAATATTTATTAAATTAAAATAAAAACATCAATTAAGGAGATCAAAATGTTATTAAAAATCAAACCGTTGGTTTTAAGTTTATTTGTTGTGACAGCGCTTGGCTTGGCCAGTTGTGGCTCACAAACAAAGAGTAGTGCTGCCCCAGAAGATACCAGTGCGCCTGAATCAGATTTACAAATTAATGGCGATTCCGATTCCAATAAGGCCGGTGGCCTAAGAACAGTTAATTTTGATTTTGATTCTGCCGTCCTGACAAGCACAGCGAAGAGTATACTTGACAGCAACGCTTCTTTTCTTAAAGCGAATAATACCGTTGAAGTTCAGGTTGAAGGTCATTGCGATGAGCGTGGTGGTGTTCAATACAATCTTGCTCTCGGAGAAAATAGAGCAAAGTCTGTCAAAAATTATTTGGTCTCCATGGGAATCGCTGCAAAGAGAATCTCGACTATTTCATTTGGTAAAGAAAGACCTATATCTTTTGGCCATGATGAGTCATCATGGAGTCAAAATCGGAGAGCGAACTTCGTTTTAACAGCAAAATAAAATTAATGATTAAAATTGTTCAAGTATTTATTTTAAGTTTATTTCTAGGGGCGTGTGGCCTAACCACCACACGTCCTAAGATTGAAATGAGTCTTGCCCACTCCGCTTTCATTGCTGCCCGCGAGGCCAAAGCTCAAACCCTTGCTCCCAACCTCTTTCGCAAGGCCGAATATTACTACCTCAAGGCCAAATCTTCTTACCGCCGCAAGTATTTTAATAAGGCCAAACAATACGCTAAATTATCTCAAAAATTCGCTGAACGGGCAGAATACGTTTCTGTTAGAAAAACTGCTCTCGAGAACCTATAATAGCTCCTAAAGAGGACTATATATGAAATATTTAATTTTTATCTTAGGCCTAGGCCTTTTCTTTAATTCTTGCAAAACTCAAGAACAAATCTTGCGTGAAGCAAAAGTCGATACTATCGAAACCCAATTAACTGATAGCCAAAAGCTGACCGCTGATACCACCTCGCGTATTCAAGTTTTAGAAGAGCGCTTGGCCTTAATCGATGGCAAGGTTGAAGAGAGTGATCATAAAATCAATCTTGAATTAAACCAACGCCTTAAAGCGATGGAAGAGCAATTGACGGTTTATGAAAATAATCTCAAAGGCCAAGAAGAAATGATCATGGGCCTCAAATCCGAAATCAATAAACAGGGTGAATATATTCAAACCGTTCTTCAAACCCTCAAAGGCCTCTCTAAAAAAACAGTCCAAAAAAAGAAATCATCTTCTCCCTATCAAGAGGCGATGGCGAATTATAAAAAGAGAAAATATAAAACGGCCAAAAAACAATTATTAAATCTGCTGGCCAATAAAAAGCTTAAGGGTAATCAATTGGCCCGTGCCTATCACAACCTCGGCATGATCGAATATATGGACAATAAAAATGAAGACGCTCTCGCCTATTTTAGTAAACTCTACGCCAATTTTCCAAAGAGTGGATACAATAAGAACGGCCTTTTAGTTCTGGGAAAAACCTTCGCGCGTCTCAAACAAACAGCAGAGGCCCAACAAACATTCCAAGAGTTAATTACCCGCTACCCCAAAAGTAAGCAGGCCAAGGAAGCGCAAGCACTTATCACCAAAAAATAATAAGGATATTGAATGCGGTTATTTCTACTCTCAGCTCTCCTGCTCTTAAGCTCCTGTCATTTATTTAAAGATTCAGACGAGGGTAAGATCTCCCTCTCCGGGGATAAAAAAAATCTCTCGATTCTTTTTTCTCATAATATTAACGGTGAAACGCACCCCTGCGGCTGCCGTCATTTCCCACTCGGAGGACTCCCACAAGTTGCGGGCCTGATGCAAGAAATTAAAAAAGAAAATCACCTCATTTATATTGATAGTGGAGATGCTCTTTTTCCCTCCAGTGGCATTCCTGATACGATGGCCAAAAGTTTAGCCTTTCAGGCCAGCAATCTGGCAGGTGCCCTTAAAGATTTAGGTCTCTATTTTATGGTGCCGGGTGACCAGGACTTCGCTCTTGGTGTGGAGTTTTTAAAAAAGACCGTTATCGAAAAAGAAATTCCTTTATTACTCTCCAATGCGACTGCCGCCAATCCACTCCCTCATAAAAAATGGGCGCAAATAAAACGTGGTCAACATAACGTTTTCCTTTTAGGTTATGTGGCACCAGATACCCTGAAACCAGATGAACGGCCATTTTTCTATGGCCACGAAACCTTTTTAAAAACCGCCTTGGCGCTTCTTAAAGAAAAAGGTTATGACCAAAAAAATCCTTTCCACCGGTTAATCATTGTTTCACATTCAGGTATGGAAAATGATCAAAAAATGGTGGAGAAATACCCCCAGATCAATTGGGTGATTGGTGCCCATAGCCAAAGCTTTACTAAATTCCCCAAAACCTCTGGCAACACCCAATTAGTTCAGGTTCTCTCACGTAACCATTATATGGGTGAAATTATCATCTCACTCAACGGCAATCGCACTCAAGATAAATATCAATTACGAGAAATTCGCGATGAATTGCGGACCAAACTCTCTCCTAATCCCTATGAGGCCTTCATTCAAAAACACAAGTCTAAAATGTCTGAATTGCAAATGTTGGAACAATCTTTAATGGAACCTCAAGGTACGAAAGACTACCTTTATAGCACTGCCAATAGCTGCCTCGAATGTCATCAGACACAGGCGAATTTTTGGGGTGGCACTGCTCATAGTATTGCCCTTGGTACCTTATTCCATGCTAAAGAGGAAAATAACCAGGCCTGTATTGGTTGCCATACACTAGGCCATAACGACCCTCATGGTTTTCAAAAATTGAGTGATATTGTTAAATTGCGAGAAGATGATGAAGGTATGGGCGCAGATGAAAAAAATAAATCACAAGAAGATAAAAAACTAGAAACACTTAAAAAGCAATATTTGACAGAAGTGAAAAAACTTTTTGTCCACACTAAAGATATTCGAGAAATGTCTAGTGACAAAATCAAAGTCATTAAAAAGAAATGGGATCAATTAGATGACACTCATAAAGTCGATTTTAATTTTGCCAATGTTCAATGCTTGAATTGCCATGGCCAACATGTGGATCACCCCTTTGATAATGGTGCCAGGCCAACCGCCCAGGCCCGTCGCGATGATATTCAAAACCGCTGCCTGAAATGCCATAATCCTGATCAATCTCCGGAGTGGTATAATAGGGATAAGCGCGGATTGCCCGGGAAACTCAATAAAGAAAAATTTATGGGATTTTACCAAAAAGTTAGTTGCCCCAAAATTGATTAAAGTGCCTCAAGGCGTTTTAAGAATTTTTGGCGGTAGATAAGATCATGGCGAAAGAAAACATCGGTATGTAGACCGTCTTCAATACTCCACATCTCTTTTTCCATGACGGTTAAAGCTTCATAAAGACCCTGCCCAAATTTATGGGGGACCACTTGGTCCTTCACACCGTGAATTACTAAAGTAGGAATTTCAATTTTAGGAATACTGGGAGTCGAGGCGTATTCATCGCTAAATAAGACAAAGGCCAAGGGTGAAATTAAAAAAGTAGGCCAAAGATTGACCGCCTTATCAAAGGCAATTTTCTTATAGGACATAAAGGTTGAATCCAGCACCACTAAACTGCCCTCTTTATAATGAGGAAAATCCACTAGGGCGCGTCCTAAAATCGCCCCCCCTAAGCTTTGGCCATAAAAGATAAGCCTCTCGGCCTTTCGCTTTTTAAAAAATTCATACCCTTTATAAAGACCTGCCAAAGCATCTTTATAAACATTTTTTTGATTTGGGCTACCATCACTTAGGCCATAACCGCGGTAATCAAAAATGAAAACGTCATAACCTTTTTTGGTCATCCACGCTAAGTTTAAAAAATGGCTTGATAAGTTTTGAGCATTGCCATGAAAAAAAATAATGGTGCCCTTAGGTGCTTTTTTCTTATCATTTGAATAGAGATACCAACCGTGTAATTTAGTTTCATCTAGCGATGGAAAAAATATGTTTTCATAATCAATTTTAAATTGTTCGGGTTTGTTATAAAGAACACGATCGGGCTGATAAAAGACACTGCTACAAGAAGTCAGAAAAAAGGCGGCCAATGGCCCAAAAAATCGACTCAAGAATACGGGCATACGGACTCCTTTCCTACACCTTACCGGTGCCGCACCATGTTCATTTTACGAAAGTTTGCCACCTTTTTCATCTTTAAATTTTATTTGAAGGCCATTCCCTCACTTCTCCCCATTTTATGGTGAAAATTACGAATATTCGAGAAGTTATCCACATTGCCTCATCATTTTCCAACGGACAATTCCGACTATGCCCTGTACTATTACCCTTAAAGCTTGATCATATGCGCCAATTGCGTTAGGCCATGAATAGAAAAAAGAAAAAATGAGGTGAAGGGTGCCAAAAGAATTAATTCTGGGTATTGAAACCAGCTGTGACGATACATCAATCGCGATTTTAGAGGGAAATGACGGGGAGTCCTCGATTCTTGCCCTCTCTCAATTCTCGCAGGAAGTTCTCTTAAAAACGTGGGGAGGAGTGGTTCCCGAAATCGCCGCACGTTTTCACTTGGCCAAAATTTGCCCGCTGATTCAACAAGTTTTAGACCACAGTCAATTAACCTTTTCTGATCTCACCGCTGTTGGTGTCACCACCAAACCCGGATTATTGGGCCCTCTTTTAACCGGACTCAACGCGGCCAAAACTATTTGTATGATCAATGAATTGCCTCTCATTCCCGTCAATCATCTTTACGCCCATGTAGAAGCGATCCATTTAACCGAAAAAGTAAACTACCCCTACCTGGGCCTTTGTGTCAGTGGCGGTCATACTCTTTTCTTTTTAGTAAAATCACCAACCGATATGGAAGTTCTTGGCTCAACTATGGACGATGCCGCCGGCGAGGCCTTTGATAAAGGTGGAAAAATGCTAGGCCTAGGCTACCCGGCCGGTAAAATTATTGATGATCTCGCAAAAGAGGGAGACCCTCTACGCTTTGAGTTCCCCATTGGTCTCAAAGGCTCTAAGAATGCCACCATGAGCTTTTCAGGTCTTAAAACCAGTTTACGCCAATGGATTCATAAAAATGAAGCTCCCGCGGCCGATGATCAAAAGATGAAAGATTTATGTGCTTCTTATCAAAAGGCAATCGTCGATGCCATCGCTCTTAAAACACGTTATGCCAAGGCCTTGGCCAAAGAAAAAACAGGGCTCGATCTACCGATTGTCATGGGTGGAGGTGTTGCTTGTAATTCTGCTCTACGCTCCGGTCTGAAAGAGAAGTACGGTAACGTTTATTATGTTGCTCCCAAATATTGTACCGATAATGGCGCGATGATTGCCAATTACGCCTATCGTGCCAAAGCAGAACTTGAAATCCCCTATCCCAAATGTTTGGAAGTCGATGCTCGTGGTCGCTTCATTGATCGCGGGGAACAATTAATAAAAGCGCGTAAGGAGTCCAGACCTTGAAAAACTTTCCTCAAGCGCTCAAAGATTTAGGCCAACATTTTCTCAATTGCCCAAAAGTTATTAAAAGCATTACCGAAGATTTCCATGAAGAGGCCTCCGGTATTTTAGAAGTAGGTCCAGGTCCAGGAGTTCTTACCGAATTTCTCGCCAAGCACGAATTACCTATTCACGTGGTGGAAAAAGATCCTCGCTTTCCCCCCTATATCGCACCTCATATTGGCGAAGGCGCCATCACCCTGGCCGATGCCTTAAAGGTTGACCTAAACCAAATTATTGATCATTCCAAATTGGGATCGAAGGTCTGGTTGGTTTCTAATCTCCCCTATAACGTCTCAGTGCCTTTATTACGTCGATTTATGGACATTCATTCCATCCAAATGATGACCTTAATGTTCCAAAGAGAAGTGGCGAATAAGGCCTTTGCCATTGATACCCCTAAGAAAAAGTCCATGAATTCATTAATGGCCTTATGCCAAAGTTATTTTGACCTGACCGTCAATTGCCATGTACCCCCTGGCAGTTTTACTCCGCCACCAAAAGTTGATTCCACGGTCTTAAGTTTTACGCGTAAAAGGGAGACCTTTCTCCCCTTGGATCAATTGGGGTCTTTAGAAAAATTTCTACGCCAATGTTTTCAATTTAAACGCAAAACCCTCGTTAAAAATTTAGGCAATATTATGAAACGCGATCAATTATTGCCCTTTTTTGATGAGCAAGGATTGTCGCCATTAATTAGGGCCGAGGCCTTAACCTTGGAACAAATTCAATCACTCTACCTCTTTTATCAAAAAGGCCTAACCCCATGAAGTTGATTTTCGGTCTGCTCCTTGCTCTTAATCTTAGCTCGACTCACGCTTCTTACCCGGAAATGTTTGGTAGTTCACCGATCACTCAGGCGCTGGGCGGACAGGCCAGCGATGCCATCAATTCTGCCGCCAATCTTTATTACGCACCAGCGCTAAGTGCTTGGTCGCCAAACGCCAATCTCAGTTTAATGACTGGTCAAGTCACTCCCGACTTTAAACCGATTAAAGGGATCACCGTCCAAAATGGGACCAATTCCAATTCCGGCACTGCTTCTGGCGATGCTCTCGATGATTATCATAATTATCTTGGTTGGGGCGCAAACCTGACTTTGCCCGTACGCCTTAAGGCCCCGGGTACTTTGGGTATGAGTTATTACTCACCGCTAGGAAAAGTAATAGAGTCCGATACCGGTCACCCCCAATTGCCCGAATATGTCATGTACCGCGCCCGCTATAAACGCACCCAGATTCATCTCAATTATGCCCATCCCTTTAACGAGCGTTGGGCCATGTCTCTAGGCGTCCACGTTGGTTTTCAATCAACCGCCAAAATTAGCACCAGTATTTCTTTGGGGGACGAATATGGCTCTCTGGGAAGTGCTCGCTTAGAAGTCAAACCCTCTTTAGGGGCCATCGCCTCAGTCGCTTATAAGGCCCCAACCTGGCATAGTTATTTGACCTACCAACAGGAAATGAAAACCCAATTAGAGAGCCAGGCCTTTGGAGATATCACCGACCCACCATTGACTGTTATCAATATTGGAATTGAAACCATGATGTATTATGACCCGCATATTTTCCGCGCGGGTTATATCAAAAAATGGAGCTCGCTGAGCTTGATTTCCTCACTCGAATACCAAATCTGGGATCAATATAAATCCCCCAGCGTCCGTATCCAAAACCTTGGTGGCTCAGTTCGCGCCTCCACTCAATATGAAAATATTAAAATCAAGAATGTACTCATTCCCCGGCTTGGGGCCACTTGGAGAATCAGCGACCCGCTCAGTTGGCATCTGGGGGCCGCCTATAAACCCTCTCCCATTAAGAGTAATTTTTCTGGCGCAGGGAATAGTATCGATAGTAATGCCACGCTCCTCAGTACCGGCGTGACTTATCGCTTTAAGCTTTTTGATACCGACCTCGCGGCCAGTCTCTCTGGTCAATGGCATAAACTTGAAGAGAAAACCGTGACAAAAACCGCCGGGCAGGAAAATGGCAATAGCGGCCAAAAAATTGGGGCGCCAGGCTATACAATCGGTGGTAATATTTATACGTTCACTACGGGATTGCAGGTTAAATTCTAGGAAGATTATATGGGCATTAAAATTATCGCAAAGAACAAAAGGGCCAGTTACGATTATTTTCTCGAAGATAAAGTTGAAGCTGGCATTATGCTTCAAGGTACTGAGGTAAAATCCCTGCGCGCTGGAAAATGCACTCTAGGCGAAAGCCATATCACTATTGATGAGAACGGCGAAGTCTGGCTGATCAATATGAAAATTCCTCAATATGAATTTGGCAATATTAATAATCACGAAGAAGCGCGCCGGCGTAAACTTCTGCTCCATGAAAAAGAAATCGCTAAACTTTACCATAAAATGAAAGCAAGTCGCATGACGATCGTCCCCACTATGATCTATTTCAAAGGGAGCTTGGTTAAAGTAGAAATCGCTCTCGCTAAAGGCAAGCAACAACACGATAAACGCCAGGCCGATGCCAAGCGTGATGTCGAACGTAAATTACGCCGCGGTATCTACGATTAATCAATGCCTTTATGAGCTTTATTAGACCCAATAGAAAATAAGACTTGCGTAAATTCCTAAAAAGATGACACCTAGGAAACGTGGCAAATGAGTTTTCAAAAAGGTAAAGGTCACAAAGAAAAGTGAGACTCCAAGAAGAACGGCCATTTCCAGATGAAAATCACCTTCGATAGGCACCCGATAGACACCTAACCCACCCATGACAAAAGCAATATTAAAAATATTGGAGCCGATGATATTGCCGGTAATGAGGTCGACATCTTTATTCTTTTTACAGGCCAAAAGTGCGGTCACTAATTCGGGAAAGGAGGTGCCAAAAGCGACAAAGAGCGCAGAGATGACATATTCAGAAATGCCCATGAGCTCACCAATGGCCGAACCAGAACTCACTAGTATTTCACCACCGATATAAAGCAAGCTAAAGCCGGCCAATAATTTACCGAGAACTAAGTAACTTAAATCCTCTCCCTCTTCATCATCATCATCATCGCCATTTTTATCCATCCCCATAAAGGTGTAGTAAAGATAACCGGCGAAAAAAGTACCCAAGATCATTAAGGTGGCGATATCAAGAACACCGTAATAAACAATCCCAACTAAAATAATTGTTAAAATAAGGTGCAGGCCAAATTGATGCCGTAAATCCCGGCCAGCAATTGGCAATTTCACCAAACAAAGGGCAACACCCAAGATAAGAAAGATATTGGCGACATTAGAGCCAATGATATTACCCAGAGCAATTTCTGGATGGCCACGGTAACAGGCCAATTGGCTCACAAAAAATTCCGGTAAGGAGGTACCAAAACCAATGATCAAAAGACCAATGACAAGTGGAGACATTCCCAATTTCTTACCTATCTTCTCCGCAGAGTCGAGGGCGAATTCTGCGCCAAAATAAAGAGCAATAATAGACATTAAAAGAAGAAACGATTGAAGAAGCATAGCTCTTTCCCCATAATGTTATTGATAAAGCGCAATTGTACCTTAATAAGGATGAAAGATGAAAAAAATTTATCAACAAATGGGTCAGGACCGCTTTCTCAAATTAAGTCTTCCCTTTTGCCTATTGGTTGAATTGCTTTTCGCCTACTCTGGGGCCCTGCCTTTTTTGCGGCCAGAAGAATTTAAGAAGTTTATGCATATATATTTCAGCACTCTTAGACCGGATTTGACGCAAGAAATCCAATATGGCGCTATGGATAACTTTATTCCCATTATGGCCATGGCACTCTTCTCAATCACCATCTTTATCGTGTGCTGGCATTTCATTGTGTATCTTTATTATTATAAGAAAAGAAAATGGGCGTTTCGCTATGTTCTCGTCTATTATTCACTTGGAGTTTTTGGCCTAGCTGTGACGATGATAGGCCCTCTCAATATCCTAGGCCTTATTCCCACTCTCCTGGGACTCTTGGCCGCAAGTTTTGTCTGGTGCGGCCTCTTGTCATTAAGAAAAGATTGGCGATACGAAGCGAGTTAGATTTGGCAGCGTCCACACGGGCAATTGGCGAGTCTTACCATCTTGAATATTTTTACCAGCGACTGCCAATAAAAACGAATGAAAGGCGCGCGGATTTTTCACGATAATTTCTAAATCATGTTCGTAAATAAAAATATTAAGAGTTTTCTCGATTTGCTTAATGATATT
This sequence comes from Bacteriovoracaceae bacterium, assembly GCA_041586955.1. Lineage (GTDB taxonomy): Bacteria > Bdellovibrionota > Bacteriovoracia > Bacteriovoracales > Bacteriovoracaceae > JBFGZE01. The sequence goes on along the minus strand of JBFGZE010000062.1, from coordinate 3,971 downwards.
AAGACGTGCTTCGGCCCCCTCAATAATATTCTTAAGGTTCATTAAATCTTTTTTTTGAATTACATTAGCGCGTAACATTTCGAGTAAAATAATAGGCACATAGCTTTCAAATAATTCCACACTTGGCGGAAAATGGCGCCGTAAATAACTAAAACGCGAAATAACCATCAAAGAGGTCGAACCGTAGGAATCATAAGAGGTATTAAAGATATCCAACATCTGGTCATAATAGCGAGACCATAACCAGAAATCCAAAGAGCGATTCCAATAGGGTAAAAAGCCTTTTTTCAGACGCCTTTTAAAGGGTCGGCTGAGAATATGATCTTGTGCCTCTTTATCTAGAATATTTTTATGATGATCATATTCAAGATCCTTGAGACGATTGCGCTCGTAAGTTTTAGGGCCATTTTCATGGATTTTTTGATCTTCCTGTAAAAGAGCGTGAATTTCCTGATGAACCGACTTAACCTCTGGCACGGGGCATTTTTCCATCCCGGGGCAATCGTAGACACAGGCCTGGCAAGCTGGTGTAGAGAGCGGAAAGTCGACCACTAATTGCTTCACATGGTATTCGTTAATCCATTTTCGAATCGCCTCATTACCATCGCGACCTTCTTCGTTTTTCACTTGTAAAAGAGAATTTAAAAACCAACGATCTTGATCAGCATAATAATCGATGAGACAAAAGAAAAAATTATCCCTCCGACCTCCTGTCATACTCATGCCAGCAAAATTATTTATTCCCATAGATCCTCCTAGAGGATAGGCGGCATGATTCTCCAATCGAGTAGATGCATTCCCGCCGCTTGGACTTGTTTACCAACCATTGGCGCGTCCTGTGGATGATGAGCAAGAAGAAAACAGCCACCGCCACCAGCACCGCAGACTTTCTGCCCTAATATTAGCTTTTGCTCTTTTAAACTATTAATAAGATCATTCATTTTAGGTGTTAGAATATTGGGAAATAAATCCTTGCGGGCATCCCCCTCACAACACAGCAGGCGGATAAACTCGTGGCCATCTTCTTCTTGATATGACTTTAAGGCCTTAAAAGAATAATCCGCAATTTTTTCTAGACCTTCACGCACACCGTTTTTTTGATCAAAAAATGATTTATAAACTTCCCAATTATTAATACCCGATAAACGGTTTTCGCCACTAAAAACCAACGTTAAATGGGATTCTAGAAAACGTGCCATGCTCTCATTATGGAGTTGTAAAACTTCAACGCCATCAGGAGAGGCCTTTAATCCCAAGATGCCGCCAAAAACAGCTGGGTAATAATCCTGATAACCAGCGGGTCCTTTATCGAGAATTCGACCCTCTAATGCATTGACTATTTTAATTGCCTGAAATGGATCGAAGGGCCGCATATAATGGTGACTAAGCGCCTTGAAAAGAGTCACTCCCATAGAGGAGGAGCCACCAAGACCAGCACCGGGAGGAGAACCAGATGACAGTGAAATTTCAAGGCCTTTTTGCGGTTTAAAATAGGCGATAATTTGCGCCATAAAATTGAGTGGACCAAAAAGTTCAATATTGCCGCCATCAGCTTGAAAGGCCGAGAGAGCGAAATCATTGGTACTATCATAATCAATAGAAGTGATGCGAATGATATCCTGATCTAAGTCCTTAATATGAACTTCCGCCTGCAAAGAGGTCGCAGCATTAAGAGTCACCACATTTTTTAGAATTAAATTAATGGGATTTAAATCAATAGTGCCGCCTAATAAATCGACACGAACACTACCTTTAATGACCGTCATTTTCATAGATTCCAATATAAGGTAATTGTCGATAATCACCCGCATAGTCAAGGCCGTATCCAATCACAAATTTATCTTCTATTTCAAAAGCTAAAAAATCAATCTCAATATTATACTTTAAACGTGCAGGCTTATAGAGAAGCGACGCCAATTTGAGAGACTTAGGGCCACGCTGTAATAATTGATCTAATAAACTACTGAGAGTTAGGCCGGTATCGACAATATCTTCCACCAAAAGGCAATGACGGCCGGCGATCTTTTCACTAATGTCCTTAATAATTTTGACTTCACCAGAGGACTCAGTTCCATTACCGTAACTTGATGCTTGAATGAAATCTATTTTGCAATTCGTCTTCATGGCGCGAATTAAATCGCCACAAAAGATAAAGGAGCCATTAAGAACACCTATTATCAGGAGCTCTTCTCCCTGATAATGCTGGTCAATTTCCTGTGCTAATTCTTGAACTCTTTTTTGAATTTTTTCTTGTGATATAAAAACATCCACGGCCATAACGCCTCCTCATAAGAAGAATTATAACATCAGGTTGTTGATTTTAGAATGCTCTTAAGAATTAGATGTGCTGGTGGTTTCTTGGCCATCTTGTATTTCCCCCATAAAGGAAAAGGCCAAAAGTTCCGACTTCTCATCATGATACTCTACATGCGCACGGCATCGGGCTTCATAAATGTCGGCTTCACCAACCAAAACCTGAGTAGAGTTTTCCGACGTCTTGCGATGAGTCTTAGATGCAGGAGCGCCACAGACGGTGCAAATCGCTTGAATCTTATCAACTCTATCGGCCATGGCCAAAAGAGGCCCCATAGGGCCAAAGGGAGCGCCTGTATAGTCTTGATCAAGGCCGGCACAAACGACGCGGATACCTCGACGAGCTAATTTATTGACGACATTTAAAATCGACTCATCAAAAAATTGAATTTCATCAATGGCAACCACCCGAGTGGTGTCTAAAAGGTTTTTTAATATATCAATGGCCCTGGCCACCGCTTGAGCCTCAATCGTTAATGATGAATGACTGACGACATCTGTCTCATGATAGCGGTTATCAATTTTAGGCTTAAAGATTTGCACTTTTTGACGAGCGATCTGGGCCCGTCGTAAACGACGAATGAGCTCCTCTGTTTTACCAGAAAACATAGGGCCACAAATTAATTCGATACTTCCAGAAAGCATCGGTGAATATGAATAACCGACCACCCCGACTCCTTTGGCCAACCAATTAGCTGATGTGTGTGTCTAGACCTTAATCATTTCAAAGTGAATTGCTTTTAGCAACGGCCTACATGGAGCAACATTCAAGAAATTTCTTTAATTTCAATTAATTAAAAAACTGAAGTTTTCTTACAGGCCAATACTGCCAAGCAATATCATCGCACTGAAAAAAAGCAGCATCGATAATAGAAAAACAGCGATAAACGGCCCTAAAAGTACGAAAAGGGATTGCAATCTGCTTAATTTCAAATTACAGCGCATACCGGCATAAATAATAATGGAGCTCGTCACGTAATGAGCGAGGTTGCCAAAAACGGGCACAATTAACATACAATGACTCGCCAAAGAGTGGTGTGCAACTTGTTCGGCCTTTTCATCAAGGTCACCCTCAGCGCCAAAAAGACGGCCACATAACTTAATGATAAATTTCCAAAGCCCCACATAGACGTAGGCGGTCAGTGGGAAAAAGATTATTTCCGCCAATGTTAGAAGGATCATCATTTTTCCTTCGACGTGATTGCCAGTGGAAAAGAGCATGGGAAATAATTTGCGTCCACCATCTTGGTAGAAGTCAAAAACTTGTACACTTAAGACGATTGATAACAGCGAATAAAAGGCCCGCACACAAACAAAAACCCAAGAGATGGCCATGGTGGGAGCAAACTCTAACTCTTTGACCTGCAAGTCATTCAATTTCGGGACTTCGTAAAGAGAATCAGGAAGGGATCGCAGAACAATTTTTTGCTCCCTCTCCTGAGTAATCTTTTCTTCAAAAAGGAAGGGATGAGATACCGCCATCAAATAATTTTTTAACATTTCTTTCACTTAAAATAATCCTGCCAATTAGAAGAAATAGGAGAATCAATCCCCACTATATAATGGATTATAACACCTCTTGCCCAATCAATTAATTGAATTTCTTGCCCCTCTTTTTGCAAGGAAAAGCGACCTTCTTTAATTTTAAAATCTAATTT
>JBFGZE010000061.1:0-20486 GCA_041586955.1 Bacteriovoracaceae bacterium | reverse complement strand
GGTGTTTGTCTTTTAGTTGACGCTGCTGAAGGCCCATTACCGCAAACTCGTTTTGTTTTACAAAAGGCGCTTGAGCGCGATCTCAAAATTGCCTTAGTTATTAATAAAGTAGACCGCCCCGATAGCCGCATTAATGAAGTAATCGAAGAGGTCGAAGATCTCATCCTGGAATTGGCCAGTGAATTGGATGTCACTGATTTTGATATCGACTTTCCAATCTTTTATGCCTCCGGTAAAGAGGGTTGGGCCAAAGAAAAACTAGATGACCCCTCGGAAAATCTCCACCCTCTTCTAGACTTCTTTGCAGGATCCTATTTCCCCGACCCAAAAATTGAAGAAGGCGAAGGTGCACGACTTCTCATTACAAACCTAAGTTACTCTACCTACCTTGGACCTTTGGTTATTGGTCGTATCGCAAGAGGAAGTATTAAAAAGCACCAGCAGCTTAAATGTATCAATCGTGATAATAAAGAGCGCAATTTCAAAGTCTCTTCTATTCAAACTTATCACCTTTTAGAAAACCAAGAAGTTGATCAAGCTCAAGCTGGAGAAATTGTCATCCTGGCCGGAATTGATGGTGGGCAAATTGGTGATACCATTGCATCCAGTGATGTGACAGAGGCGATCGAAAGGATTGAAGTTGATCCGCCAACGGTTGGTGTACATGTTTCTGTTAACACCTCTCCACTTTCAGGACGGGAGGGTGATTATTTAACAAGTCGTAAACTAGAAGAGTTTCTCCTTGATTCTTGCCGCCATAATGTGGCCCTAAGATATGAAGCGACTGACGATCCCAAGATTTATAAATTAATGGGTCGTGGCGAGCTTCAATTGGCCATTATATTTGAAGAACTACGCCGTAAAGGCTTTGAGTTTATGGTTTCACGGCCAGAAGTTCTTTTCTCTGAAGAAAACGGTCAAAAAACAGAGCCATTTGAAAAGGCAGTTATCGATATTCCTAGTGAGTTTACAGGTGCGATTACAGAAAACCTTAGTACTCGTAAAGGCCTCATGGAAAATATGGCCCCAATTGGGGATAGTCGAACACGGATTGAATTTATCATTCCCTCCCGTGGCCTTATTGGCTTTCGCAGCCAGTTTTTGACTGACACAAAAGGTGAAGGCCTTATGTCTACAGAGTATCTAGGCTACCGGCCATATGCTGGAGACCTCCTTGCACGTAATAATGGTGCGATCATTGCCGACCGAGCAGGAAAAATGACTCCTTATGCTCTTTTCAATCTTCTTCCCAACGGTAAACAATATGTAAAACCAGGTGAGCAATGCTACGAAGGTCAAGTTATTGGTGAACATAATAAAACCAATGACACCAACGTCAACGCCGTTAGAGAAAAACATCTCAGTAGTATGCGTACTGCAGGTAAAGATGTGAATATCAGTCTTCCTCCCATTCAACCGAGAACCCTTGAATGGGCGCTTGATTGGATTGATAATGATGAATGGGTTGAGGTCACTCCAGTAAGTATTAGAATTAGAAAAAGAGTACTAGAGTCCAATAAAAGAAGTGTTGTCCGAAAATAATAGATAATACTTAGAGTAAGGCCTCATTGCGATCCGGGCATTATTATTGACACGACTTTGTTTCAATATTACTTCTCTATTAACGGCCAAACTGTTAATGAGACACAGTGCCCGCGGCCCTCTCTCCAATTTGGGTTACTAGGTTTCAGGACAAAGGCCTAAATAAAGAGTTACTTGGTCTTTAAATCGTAATACTTATCTGCCCGACCTTTGCATTGATCGACAGGATATTTTTGTCCGTTTTTAAGCATTTTTTGTGATACAGCAGCATCCAAATCAATATTTAAAATGTCAGAAATTCTCAACAAATATACTAGGGTATCTGCGACTTCATCCTCAATTCTACCGCGAATAACCTCATCATCAATTTGAAAACTATCTTCCTCCTTCATCCATTGAAAAATCTCCAAAAGCTCAGAAGCTTCAACAGTTAAGGCCATCGCCAGGTTTTTAGGGGAGTGAAATTGCTCCCACTCTCTTTCTTGCGCAAATTTTTTTATTTTTTTCTGCCATTCATGAATGTCCATCTTGTTTTTCCTCTTCCAATAAATTCCCACAATACCCGAGTATTGCCATTTACTTTATAGCATTTAATCCTAAAAAAATATTAAATACCCTATTGTTCCATATTCGGTTCTTCGATATCATTTCTATCAATCATTAGAATATTACTTTTTTTTTCACGGAGGAATTTATGAAAAAGATTTTAGCTGCGTTATTAGTATTTGTTTCAGCTTCTGCATTTGCTGCTTCTTATCAAACACAAGGTTGTGGTCTTGGTTCAACTATTTGGACTGACGGCTCAAGCTTAATGCATCAAGTTTTAGGTGCTACTACAAATGGTACTTCTGGTAACCAAACTTTTGGTATGACTTCTGGTACTTCTAACTGTGAGTTAGATGGTGCTGGTGGACAAGCTCAAACTGTTTTCATCGAAGCAAACAGAGTTGCTCTTGCTAACGACATTGCTCGTGGCCAAGGTAAAACTCTTACTTCTTTAGTAAAAATGTATGGTTGTACAAACACAACTGCTGCTCGTACAGCTCTTCAAAAGAACTATGAAACAATCTTCCCAAGTGAAGGTGTTTCAGCGACAGAAATTGGTTCTTCAATTTCTACAATCGTAAAAAGAGCTTGTATCTAATTTAAATCAAATTAGAATTTGATCTTTTGCCCCTGATTCGTTAGCGTTTAACTATGATCAGGGGCATTTTTTTTTCTATTTTTCTTCTTCAATTAATTTCTTTCAATTTTGCGCAAGAAATTACTCCCCAAGAATTAGCTAAAAAGTTTTCATCCCCAGCACGATGGCATAAGCTTCTGCATTATAAAAGTGGCTTATTTGGCCTTCAAAGTGAGGCCGATGGTGAGGGCTTCTTCTTCCACCCCGAAGGGAACAAAGACCCTAAAAAGGAATTTCTCGCCTCCTATCAGGCCTTATTAAAAGAAGGTCCCATTAATGATGATCACCCGATCTGCCGCTTCCCCGCTCGCTTTAAATTTTTTAAAGAAATTTCTCCGGCATTCAAAAAACGCTCCTTAAAAAATTGTTCCGCTTTTCAGAAGTTTTTTAAAAAAATAAACCCCAAGAGAGTTTCACTGGTTTTTTCCTCTTATTTCCTGGATACCCCAGCGTCCGCCTATGGCCATACGCTTCTACGATTTAGCAAAGAAGAAGATAATACAGAAGAGTTTGACCTGCTTGATTATGCTACCAATTACGCCGCAACCGTAACCACCAATAATTCTCTGCTTTACGCTATCATGGGTATATCCGGAGGTTTTAAAGGCGAGTTTTCCGCCATCCCTTATTTCTACAAAGTACGTGAATATAATGATTATGAAAGTCGAGACCTTTGGGATTACCAATTAAATTTAACACCTGATCAACTTCATTATATGGTCGCCCATATTTGGGAAATGAAGCAAACATATTTTAGTTATTATTATTTAACCGAAAATTGCTCCTATCATATGCTGGGCCTGATCGATGTCGCACGTCCTGAACTAAAATTGACAGAGCGCTCTCCCTATTTCGTTGCTCCCGTCGACACCATCAAAATTGCCGTAGAAACACCCGGACTTGTGAGAAAAATTACATTTAGACCCTCAAAACGTAAAATCGTCCAAAGCAAGCTTGATGGCCTCACTCCACAAGAACAAGAATATTTTCAAGAAATCTACCATAAAAAAAATCCAGGCCTCATCCCCGAAGACTTCTCTAAGAAGGCCAAGGCCAAGATTATGGATACGGCCATCGATTACCTTGACTATGAGTACGCTCAAGAGATGATCAAGGAAGCCCCCCAAATAATGAAATGGAAAAGAAAGTATCTCATTGCCAGGGCCAAACTTGGAATTAGCTCACCAGAGTCGAAGATACCTCTCCCAGAGTCGGAAAGACCAGAAATGGGTCATCCAACTCGTCGCTTCTCACTCATGGCAGGAGAGACCTCTAAGAATGGAATGTTCTATAATCTAGAATATCGATTTGCCATGCATGATTTTCTCGACGCCCACCACGGTCAAAACCCTCTTGCCGTGATGGAAATGGTTAACGTTCAATTGCGTTATTACCCCAAAATGAAAGAAAGAAATGAGCGCTCTCGCCTCGAATTAGATAAAGTTTCGCTTATCAATGTCACCAACCTTAATCCCATTCGGCCCTATTTTAAGAGTACCAGCTGGCGCTTTAACCTCGGGCTTGAAACAATCCGAGATTATACCTGCCATAAAAAATGCCTCTCAAGCTTTTTCGAGTTAGGAGGAGGACCGGCCATTAAGATAGGAAAGCACCTCTTGACCTACTCCTTCATAACGACTCGCGTAGATGTCGCCAAAGGAATTGCCTCTCGTGGTTATCGCGCTCAATTAGGGCCTGAAGCTTTGGTCCTCTATCGTATTAAAAATGGATTAAACTTCCTTATTCATGGTAATTATTTTTGGAACTTTTTCACAAAATCTAAACAAAAGTCTTATAGCTATGGATCAGCTCTTCGCTATACATTCATTAAAAATATGGCCATTGACCTCAATTTTAAGCGTCTTAAGAAAGAGGGTGAAGTAGGCCTAGGCTATCGTCTCTATTTCTAATTCTTTGATTATTTTATCCGCCGATCGCAGTTCTATCTCTTGAGGGCCCTTGATTTTAAGAGACATAATTTTCTCAATGCCAGACATAAGGGTATCAAAAGAAAGCTCGTCCTCTTGAATGACCACCGAATTAAGTTTTTTCTGCGCCTCCATAGCATTAAAATATTGTTCATTTTTTTGAGCAATTTTTAATGGGACAAAAATCGAAGGTTTATTAAGTACCAATAATTCACAAACCATTCCAGCGCCGGCACGGGATAAGATAACACGCGCCGCTTTCATTAAGTCAATCATTTCAGCACCCACAAATTCAACAGGATAATAACCTTCTTTACTAATTTGAGAGTATTTTGAAATATTATTCTTACCGACTTGATGAATAACCGTAAATCGTTCCAATAATTGCTCCAACCCATCCTCAACAAGATTATTAATCAATTCAGAACCATTCCCTCCACCCGTGACAAAAAGAATGGGTTTAACAGGATTCAAGAGATTCATTCCCTGGAACTCGCAATAATCTAGTTCTGTTTTATAGCAGGCCTTCCGCAAAGGATAACCTGTAAAAAGAGTTTTATGAGAGGGAAAATAATCGCGGGAGGATTCAAAGGAGATCATCACTTTCTTTGCAAAAAAGGAAGCTATTTTATTGGCAAGTCCCACCCGACTAGTTTGTTCGTGAATATAAATGGGGATACCTAATAAAAAGGCGGCAAGTGAAACAGGAACAACAACAAAGCCTCCCGTCAAAAAAATAAACCGGATTTGATTACGCTTTGATCCCAACATGAAAAGAGAATCGATAATCCCTTTCGCGACCTTAAAAAGATCAATAATATTTTCAAATGATAAATAACGCCTCAATTTCCCGGTGCTAATGGCACAATAGTTAATATTATTTTCAGGGATTAAGCGTGACTCAATTCCCGTTTTAGAGCCGATATATCGAATTTCCAGCTGATCATTTTTTTCTTTAATTTCTTTAATTAAAGTAAGGGCAGGAATCACATGTCCTCCGCTACCTCCACCACAAAAGAAAATAAGCATTTTATTTTTTTTCATTTTCTTATCCTAATTGGCCCTATATAGCATGACCAGCAATAAAGCCAGACGTCCAGGCCCATTGAAAATTATAACCACCAAGCCAACCCGTCACATCTAAAACTTCACCTACGAAATATAAATTTTCTACAATCTTACTCTCCATCGTTTTATTATTCACCTCTTTAGTACAAATACCGCCCTTGGTAACCTCAGCGCGGCGATAACCCTCCGTCGCCTGTGGAATAATGCTAAAATTAAAAATAAAATTCTTTAAGCGTTCCCGGTCCTTTTTTCCCATTTCTGCAAAGTACTTATCTTCAATATTAAGATAGATAAAGGCCTCTTCGACAAACTTTTTAGGAAAGTACTTCTTTAAAACGGAGGATATTTTTTGCTTACGCGGAAGATTATCAAAAATATCAGGTCGCTCACCTGGCAATAAGTTAATTGTTAATTCTTCCCCATGATTCCAATAAAGGGAAATTTTTAATACTGCTGGGCCAGACAATCCATGATGAGTAAACAAGAGATCATCATCAAAACATGCTTTACTTTTTTTATGAGTGATTCTTACCGGTAGTGATACTCCCGAGAGCTTCTCACAGATTTTTTTATCTTTTCCTTCAGGAAAACGCAACCCAACAAGAGCAGGAGCTGTCTCAATGATTGTGTGCCCGAATTGTTTGGCCAATTGATAACCGATATCTGTCGCGCCAATTTTTGGAAAAGAAAGGCCACCGGAGGCAATGACAAGCTTAGACGCATTGAACTCTTCCTTTTGACATAAGATACGATAATCCGTGCCAATTTGTTGAACTTTTAAAACATCTTGCTGGGTTTTGATTTCGACAGAATGAAGAAGACATTCCTTTTCCAACATATTAATAATTTGAGCTGAGGACTCTTTGCAAAATAATTGTCCCATTTTTTTTTCGTAAAAATTAATATTATATTGGCGAACAAGGTTGATAAAATTGTCTGAGTTATATTCTCGGAAAACCCCTTTCAAAAAATGAGGATTCTGGCAGAGAAAATGTTGCCGATCGACAGAGAGGTTGGTGAAGTTGCAACGACCGCCACCGCTAATAAATATTTTACGGCCAATCGCTCTATTTCGCTCTAAGATTAGAACCTTTTTTCCGCGTTTTCCGGCAATAGAACCACAAAATAAACCAGAGGCGCCGGCCCCCAAAATGATAACATCATAGTTATTTTTTTTACTCATTTAAATTCCAGCAATTAAATTCAATTTGAATTAAAATAGCTTTTAAAGAAACAGGATAAAGCTTCTATGAAAAAACTATTTTATTTTTATTGTTTAGTCTCATTTGCATTTGCCTATTTTTCATTCACTCAATACCCCAGTATAGCATGGATTAATATTATATTGCTCCCTCTCGCCTTTATTGGAATATACGATTGTTTACAAAAAAATCATACGCTTATGCGCAATTACCCGTTGGCCGGTCGCGGTCGCTATATTATGGAAGAATTACGTCCTAAGATTTACCAATACTTTATTGAATCTGACACAGATGGCACTCCAATTAGTCGTATTTTTCGCTCTGTCGTGTATCAAAGGGCCAAGCAACAACTCAGTACTACTCCCTTTGGCACTCAGTTAAACGTTTATGAAGCGGGGTATGAGTGGATTAATCACTCCATCACACCACTCCCATTAGGTACTATCCGCCCTGAAAACTTACGAGTCAAGGTTGGCTCTAAAGATTGCCTTCAACCTTATGACTTAAGTCTTTTTAATATATCCGCGATGAGTTTTGGTGCCCTCAGCTCCAATGCTATCGAATCACTTAACAAAGGGGCCCATTGCGGTGATTTTGCTCACAATACCGGAGAAGGAGGTCTTAGTCCCTATCATCTAAAACATGGCGGAGATCTCATCTGGCAAATAGGTACGGGTTATTTTGGTTGCCGGACAAAAGATGGTCGCTTTTGTGAACAAAGCTTTGCGAAAAAATCTAAGATTTCTTCTGTTAAAATGATTGAAATAAAGCTTTCCCAAGGAGCGAAACCAGGCCATGGAGGCATCCTACCGGCGGCAAAAAATACTCCAGAAATTGCCAAAGCGAGAGCGATTGATCCTCATACAACAGTTTCTAGCCCTTCATCGCATATAGAATTCTCTGATTTTAATGGCCTCGCTCAATTTATAAAAAAATTAAGAACCTTAAGCGAGGGTAAACCCATTGGCATCAAATTATGTATGGGCGATCCCACTGAGTTCGAAGAGCTCTGCCAAGTATTTGCTGATACAAAAATTTATCCAGACTTTATCACCATTGATGGCGGAGAAGGTGGAACAGGTGCCGCCCCAATAGAGTTCTCCAATTCAATCGGAATGGCGCTTAAGGATGGTATTGTTATCGCAGATAATGTTCTTAGAAAGCTTCATATAAGAGAAGAAATTAAAATTATAGCGGCTGGAAAAATACTGACAGGATTTGATATTGTTAGAATTATTGCTCTTGGTGCTGACTCTTCATATAGTGCGCGTGGGATGATGTTGGCACTCGGATGTATCCAGGCCCTTATTTGCAATACCAATAAATGCCCCACTGGAGTGGCCACCCAAGATCCAAACCTTGCCAATGGACTAGTCGTTGAATCAAAGTATAAGCGTATTTCCAATTACCATCATAATACATTAGATGCGGTATCAGAGATTCTTTGTGCCGCAGGCATTAATTCTCCTACAAGTTTAAATCGCCGTCACATTTGGCGTCGACTTTCCCAAACAAAGATAAGTCCCTATAGCGACCTCTACCCTTATCCTCAACAGTCTCACCTTAATCAATTTAAAACGATTTCATAAAAAAAGCTGGTTTAATACCAGCTTTTTGTTATTTATTGATTTGTTCAAAGTCTTTCTGGTTAATTCTCAAAGCGTCTTTGATTATTCCGCCTTAGCGAAAAATACCACTCTATTAAAAAATAAAAACCAATACCGACACCAACGCATGCTGAAAATAATAACAAGCTAATAACCAGATCCCACACAATCAATCTCCCTAGGGCCTATTTTATCCAAAGTATTAATTTAAATAACAAAAAAAATGATTAATTACAAGCACTTAGCTTGTCACAACTAGTCAAATTCCACGTCAGTTGATCCCCCTAATCAACATTGAGATAAACTACTCAGAGTCGAGGTTCTGGACAAAGCAGCTTTTTCCTCAATGCTTTTGGGATTTTATCACCTTAACTCACACTCTATTCCTGCTCTTCGTGTTAAATAGCCAAAAAGATTAATCAATTTCGAAGTCACTTATTATGGCAAGCTTGCCTAGGCTCAATGATTCGTGCCAGGATTTAAAATCTTGTGTTTTCTCAAGGCCTTGTAGGCCCTTTCCATTACGTCAGATTCAAATTTTTTTTCATATATTGTTTCTATTACATACGCCTTTAAACGATCCCTAGTACAAAAAACTTTGTCCATAAAGAGGCTTTTAAACAAAACTTGTATAGGCTTTTCAAGATAAATGTAGCGGCTTGATACCGCAAATTCTCTAATAAGGCGCTCAACAATACTTGTGTCACTATCGCTATTGATATAAATATCAATTTCAACTTGCATGCCTAGGGCACCTTAATTTGCAGAAGTGACGGAGCCATTCATAAATTAGCTGTTTGGAACGGTTACCAGCGAATCATCGAGTGTCCTGACTCGTGTTGAGCGAACCCCTATAGATAAAACATCGCCATAAATACCATCAAATTTGATTCTATCTCCAACTTGAAATGAGCGATCAAACATTACAATAAGGCCTGATAAAAGAGAGGCCGCAATGTCTTTTTCTCCGATAGCAAATGCCACAAAATTAACCATTTTTTTTGTTCGATACCTTGTGCCAGTATCGGAAATTTTCGAAACTAATATCCTGGTCGTAGATCTACTTACTAAATAGATAAAGATAAAACAAACAATTAAAGCGACCAACTTCCCCACGAAAGGATCGAAAAAAACTTTTTGTATAAGTCCATCTAATTTAAAATCCATTTGTCATCCTTAAAGAAATTGGTACAACGAGCATAGAACAAAAGTTTAAATTATTACTTAGACTTTAGCAGAAGTAGTACCTCATCAATAACCGAACGTTTTTCGCTATTAGAGGTATAGGAATATATCCCGACCTTAAATATGGCCTTTGAAAAAACTTTGCACAAATTATCAGAATTGGTTTCAATAAAAGAATCTGGTAAAAAACTATACCCTAAATTATTTAAAGTCGCGTCCCTAATAAGCTTGATTTCGTTCGTCTCGATTGAAGTAGATGATATAATTTCATTTTCTCTTAAAAAATTGTCGACATCATATCTCATCCTCGATTGATGTGAATAAGCGATATGGGGAATAGAATTTAGGTCTGAAAAGGACCATTTTTTTTTACTTCTAAAGATCTCAGGCCCAACACAGCAATAAAACTTTACATCTCTTATTTTACATTTATCTACATTCTTTGTGCTTTTAGTTAATGACGACTCCTCACTTATTATAATATCCGCCTCGAATGAACTAAGACGCTTAAGGGCCGCGATAAACGTTCCTTGATTTAGTTTCAAGGTATAATCTTGACTTGCTACCGGTAAAAACATATCTGATGAACAGATATCGACAATTAGTGGAGTCGTGTCAATTTATAAAGAATTAGGGGTATGGTTTTGCTCAGGGTGCAAAGCTTGAAGTAATCGATCCCCCGTTTCAAATATTGATGATGTGTAAAGAAAAACCTGCTGTCCGAAAGGACTAATTCGAAGCCTTCCCTTCTCTCTTGAGAAAAGATTATGGCCAAAAAATTCCTCAAGGAGTTTTACTTGCTCACTAATTGTTGAAGCTGTTACATTCAATTTGCTGCAGGCTGACTTTAGGGAGCCCTCTGAGGCGAGAGTATGGAAGTTATATAGTCGGTTATAATTCAAATTCGACATTTCGGTTTTTCCTTAATGCGATATGGGAAAATCGAAAAAGACAAAATAGCCTCCCTCGTTATATATTTTCCAAGCGACCAGTTAAATCGGAGGTTTTATGAGAATGAATATAAAAATAAACAAGATTAAATACAATCATTTTATATTGCTTATTTTTGCTTTTCTCCTCGCCCTTGAATTACAAGCAACGCAAATTAAAACGAAACAGGCCAGTGAAATCACCTCCAAAAAATTAACTAAAGTTCAAGATAATGTCGTCACCGAAGCAGCAGAGGTAGTAGAACTTACTGAAAAAGCATTGGGCCATTTGGAAAAAAGTGAATATAAAAAAGCAATTGCGACCTTAGAAAGTGCTCTTGGAAAAATTAAAGTACTGACGACGGACGACTCAAACAAAGGAAACATTCTAATTGATTTTAGAGTTGCAACCTATGACTTAGAGGAGAGCAACCAATATATTAAAGATGAAAAAAGAAAGGCCGAAAAAGCGCTCAAGAAAGGGCACCTTCAAGAAGCAAAAAGAATATTAGACCCTTTGGCAAGTGAGATCGTGATCGAACGTTACTATTTAGCATTATCAAACTATCCTCGTTATATTAAGAAATCTGTTCAGGCCATTAGGGGAAAAAAATACGACAAGGCCAACATATTGCTCCTTTCGGCCTTAAACTCTGTTTTAGTTGAAGAAGAGGTCATACCGCTTCCGATAATCCGTGCCTATTCTATTATTGAGTCCTTAGATACAAACCTCAAAAAATCAAAGCTAAACGTTAAAAAGGCCAATGAAAAACTCGCTCAGGCCAAAGAAGAGCTAACCCGTGCAGAACTTCTAGGATATGGACTGACAAAAAGTGAAATTCAAGATCTAAAAGATAAAATTCAACTTGCTGAACAAAAAATTAATTCAAATCAAAAACCGACAAAGGTACTGGATAAGCTGCGTGGTAGCTTGAAAAAACTAAAAGATAAAATTGGAGATTAATAATGAAAAAAAAGACACCATTTTTAATAATAGCGATGCTCGCCGCTACATTAACAATTAGCTCAACTTGTTCCCGGACAGAGCATGAAAATATTAATAACGATAAACTCAAAACAGAAAATATGACAAGTGATGACAATGATTCCCTAGAGGAAGAGGATACAGATCAGGATTCATCTTCAGAGGATATTTCTTCTGACGAAAATGAAAGCAGCAACGAGGTTTTTACCGAAAATGGAGAGAGCGAATAGCCTGAAAAAGGCCAATATGCGACACCATTTTTACCCGAGTGTTGAAACGTTTCCATAGAGAAAGTTAGGATCTCTTGAAGAATTCCTCTATTATTCCTTATTCACAATTTATTCTCCCAACTAACTTACTAGACATTAAACCCAAATATCATCACAATCAGGAGGATTGTCGGTACGACATACGAAGGCGATACCGAGGGGGCATCCAGTCTCTTAATTGAAGCGACGGAGGAAGGTCGGAACGCTTTATGCCATACGACCTATCATACTTAGAGTATTAGCTTCACCGACAGCAGTTTGAACTTTATCGCTTGGGACTTTATGAATAGACCTGTGATAAACTTAACGCCGGACAGCACAGCACTGTGCACAAAGGGCTAAGTGAGAATAAGATGAAAAAAAAGGAGTTAAAAACTATTGGCTGGCGGGAGTGGGTGTCATTACCTGACCTCGGTGTTGATATGATCAAGGCAAAAGTCGATTCTGGAGCAAGAACATCTTCCCTTCATGCTTTTAATATAGAAATATATAAGCGTGGAGAGAACAAATTTGTTAAATTTACTATTCATCCTGAACAAAGGTCAGATAATAGAGAAAAGGTATGTCGCTCCAAGATATTAGAATTTAGAAAGGTCAAAAGTTCAAATGGGCAATCTGAATTAAGGCCAGTTATTTTGACAAAAGTAAAGCTTTTGAATGAAACCTGGGAAGTTGAAATGACATTAACGAATAGGGATGAAATGGGATTTCGGATGCTTTTAGGTAGAGAGAGCATAAGAAAAAGGTTTTTAATCGATACAGGACGATCGTTTTACGGAACTAAAAACAAGAAGGGGAAAAGAAAATGAAAATAGCAATATTATCTAAAGAGCCAAAGAATTACAGCACAAGAAGACTTGTTGAAGCCGCCAAACTAAGGGGTCACAGTGTAAAAGTACTTAATACTTTGAAGTTTGCATTAGACCTAGAAGAAGAGTCTCCGGATCTATATTTTAACCAAAAAAGACTCGCTCATTATGATGCCATTTTACCCAGAGTGGGTGCCTCGATTACCTATTTTGGTACAGCTGTTGTTAGACAATTTCAGCAAATGGATGTTTATAGTCCCAATTCAGCAGATGGAATTTTAAACTCAAGAGATAAACTTCGAAGTTTTCAAATTTTAAGTAAGCATAAAATAGGTATCCCAGCGACAACCTTTGTTAAAGATAAGCTAGATGTATTGCCTGCTATAGAACGTGTTGGAGGTGCGCCTATCGTTATTAAACTTTTGGAAGGTACTCAGGGGATAGGAGTTTTGCTTGCGCACACTATAGAAATGGCAACGTCGATCATTGAGCTCCTACAAAGCCAAAAACAGAACATTCTAATTCAAAAATTTGTTGCTGAAAGCAAAGGAAAGGATATAAGAGCAATAGTTGTTGGAGATCAAGTTGTTGCTGCCATGAGAAGGATTGCACAAGGACAAGAATTTAGAAGTAATGTTCACAGAGGTGGAAAAACTGAGATGGTTAATCTTAGTGATGAGTATAAAGAGATTGCGATTAGGGCCTCAAAATTAATGGGGCTAGGTATTTCTGGTGTCGACATGCTGGAAGGAAAAGATGGTCCCCAAATCATGGAAATTAACTCTTCACCAGGATTAGAAGGTATAGAGGGTTGTACACAGTTAGATGTTGCTGGGGCATTTATCGATTATATTGCTGCTAAAGTTGATTATCCTGAAATTGATTTAAGAGATAAACTATCGGTAAGTAAGGGGTATGGGGTAACTGAGATTTTGATACCTCGAAAGTCTGAATATGTAGGAAAAACAATTATAGGCTCAGGACTTAGAGATAGGGACATTAATGCTCTTTCTCTACATAGAGATGGAAGGGTTTTTCCTAATCCTAAAGATCATAAAGTTCTCGAAGCAGAAGATCGGATTCTTTGCTTTGGAAAGATAGAGTCTATGAAAGATTTGATACCTGAAAAAACAAGAAGAAGAAGGAAGCCTAAGCTTAAAAAACTTGCTAAAGAAAATATTGAAAAAATGCGAGAGGATATAACAGATGCTTAAAAACTCCTTTAAAAAAGATCCTGAGACTTTGACTATTGGTGGCGTAAATATTTCGAGGGGAGAGAGAAAACGAGTTCAATTAGACTCCGCGGCTTTATATGATTACACTCAATTAACCATCCCTGTTGAGGTAATAAGAGGAACTCAAGCAGGCCCAACTCTTTTCATAAGTGCCGCGATACATGGTGATGAGATTAATGGGGTTGAAATTATTCGTAAACTTTTAAAGAAAAGTTTCCTTAAGAGAATAAAAGGAACTTTAATCCTTATACCAATTGTTAATATTTTTGGATTTAATTATAAGTCCCGATATCTTCCGGACCGCAGGGACCTCAATCGCTCCTTTCCAGGTTCAAGAAATGGATCTCTTGCAAGTCGCTTAGCATATATCTTTATGAAAGAAATTGTTTCTAAGTGTACACATGGAATAGATCTTCATACCGGTGCGATTCATCGAACAAACTTACCGCAAATAAGAGCATGTTTGGACGATGAGTCTACAAGGAGCCTGGCGGAAGGATTTGGTGTTCCAGTTGTCATCAATTCAAGTCTTAGGGATGGTTCTCTTCGAGAGGCGGCAAGAAAGAAAAAAGTATCCATGCTTCTTTTTGAAGGAGGAGAGGCCCTTCGCTTTGAGAATAATGTTATAAATATCGGGCTTCGAGGGTGTATTTCTGTGATGAGGAAAATAGGAATGATAGAAAACTCTTCACCAGATCAAAAAAGGCCTAAGATATTTATTGCTAAATCAAGCTATTGGACACGAGCACCTCATAGTGGCGCATTTTCAACAGTGAAGAAGATTGGAGAAAAAATTAAAGTCGGTGATATTCTTGCCATCATTGCAGATCCCTTTGGCAGAGAATCTTTTAATATTTTGGCCGAGAATGATGGGATCCTTATCGGAGCTACCGTTTTACCACTTGTAAATCAAGGAGATGCGATGCTTCATATCGCAACTTTTGACAATACAACTCGAGTTAAAAAGGCACTTGAAATACATGATGAGCTTGATAGCTAAGAGAAGCTGGACTTATTCATGGCCGAACCAAAAAGGGTTTCGTTGCGATTCTCTTTTTAATTTTTGTTGGTCACCAGTGCTGCGCAACGCATTGGATGCAAACTGAGCTTCGCAGGCCTGAAGAGTTGACCAAAAAAAAAGCTTCCCATAAAGGAAGCTTTTTTTATTTTAAAAATGGTGCCGTAGGAGGGACTTGAACCCCCACGCCGAAGCACTAGATCCTAAGTCTAGCGTGTCTACCAATTCCACCACTACGGCATAAATAAGTAAGAATATTTTTACGGTACTATCTCTTATTTGACAAGAGTATTTTTAAAAGAATTACCTCTCTAACTGACTGTTTTTAGGATACTTTTCTTTTAGAGAGAACGGTGACCTTTTTTTCGAGTTCTTTTATTTTGAGTTTATTAGTTTTTAACTCTAGTTTTAGCTTATGTGCCTCTGTTTTCTTTTCTGCCAGCTCTTTTTTGTATCTAAGAACCTCAGATTTCATTTTTTCCTTTTGTTGTGCGAATTTTTGGTTATTACCGCCTTTGGCCTCGTTACTCAATTGCTTAAACCTTAATTCTAATGCCTTCATATTAGTGTTAAGTTTAGAAATTTGAGTGAGATGAGCTTCTGCCTCTTTTTGTAAGCGTGTGATTTCTCTATCTTTTTCAGATGAATCTTTATTAGCGTTAATTGCATTACCCACCACTGAACCCTCTGGGGTAATGGTACTCGCCCTTCCCGATTGTGCCGATCCTTTTGAGTCGCTGTCTAATGGTTCTATAATTGGTTTAAATGAAGCCGAATCCATTTTAGAATCTAATTTCGCACCATTTTTTAACTTTTCAATTTCATTTTTTAATAAATTATTTTCTTCCTTAAATTTGTGCATCGCCAGTTGTGCCAGTTCAGATTGTTTTTTTAATAACTCGCTATCACTAGAACCAGTAAGGACGGTGCTTTGGTTGACGTCAGTATTGTCAATTGAATGAGGTGTATCTTCACCAGAAATAGACTTGGCCTTCAAATTAGCGACATTCAAGCGCCTTTCTAATTGTTTAATAAGCTTATCTTTTTTTAATAAATCATTTTTAAAGCGCAGTTTTTCCTGATCAAGGCGCATTTGAAAAGCACCTTGCTGCCTTTGGACCTGCTTTTGCAATCCTTCAACTTTTTCTAATTCGCGATCTTTTTGAGCAGGTTCAACCTGGACACTGTTACCACTTTCAGCGGAAGTAAGTACATCATCATTCACTTTTTGCTTGAGGACCACTATTTCTTTACGCATACCAAGGATCAATGATTTCATTTTTGATATTTGCTTTTCTCTGATGGCAAGTCCTCTCTTAAGTCGATTAACTTCCCTTACTTTCTTAGCTTCAGAAACCAATTCTGAAAGGCTTTTCCTTTTTTCCTCTTCTTCCTCAATCCCTTTTTCAGAAATAACTTTGGTGATAATGTCACTTGGCCTAACATCTATTCCCATTTCCTCAGAAATAATGGCCTTCATCTTATCGTCAACGACATCTTTTGAAAGCCCATCATTTTCGCTACTTTCAAACGAATCTTTTAATTTTTTTGCAATAGAGGAGCGCTTTTCTTGCCATAATTGATCCATACGAACAACTTCCTGCTCGTCCCTAATATGCATTAGTTCATCGAGGATATTCCCCTCGCCATTCCCTTTATAAAGGTTAATCTCTTCATTTATATTTCCTTCGCCTTGGCCTTTATGCAAAACATTTTCTTCAATAAAATTTCCCTCCCCCTGCCCTTTTTGCAGATGGATTTCTTCATTAATATTTCCAATACTTTTTCCATCAACCATCAGACGGTCTTCTTCAGCCGAAATTACTCCGCCGACCATCAACCCTTCTTCCTGAATATTGGCAGCACCATACCCTTCAACTAAATGGATCTCTTCATTAACATTACCAAACCCCTGGCCATCTACACGTTGAACCTCATCATAAATATTGCCATGGCCTTGCCCTTCGCGAAAATCAACTTTATGGCCTTCCTCATTAAAATTAACAACCCCTTCACTAAGTGAGTGCCCATTCAATCGACCTCCCTCCCCAGCTATTGGCGATTTTTTTTCGAAAAAGGAAACTCCTTTTGCCACCTCTCTAAATTCGTCAAGACTTGAACCCTCGATATTACGGATCATCGATTCAAGATAACTACTTGGACTTATATTTTTTTTATTTTTTTCAATCTCGCGATAAAGTATATCTCTTTCCTGCGGATTATTTGTCGCCAAATTCATTAAATCCCAATCTCCGCGTGTCAGATTTGTTAGTTTTTCTTTAAATGAGCTACTACCGATTAAATTCCTTATCTGCATTTCGGAAATTTTTCCCTTCCCCTCATAGCTGCCCTTCGCCTTACTTAAAACTAGCGAGACCAATCTTTTCACCAAAATGGGATTAGCCGCTTTCGAGACAGGAGAATCAGGAGCAGGGCCGTAACCGTCACCAGGCATCTCCAATTCCTCTGCTTTAAAATTTAACCTCTTTTTATCACCCAATAGCGTTCTACCAACTCGTGCATTTAAATCCTCAGAAGAATAGTAAAAACGCTCCATTCCATGAAGAATAAAAGAGCTATGATAATTCTTCGCTTCGCGAATAAGGCCTTTAGTCCATAATCCAGAAATAACTAATTTTGAAGACGACTCTAAAACATAGACATTTAAAATATCACTGTTTGACAATGCCAAGTTTAATAATTGATAGGCGGGATTATTAATCCCGCGCCCTTCTAAGGCCTTCCAAATATGATCAATGCGATAACCTTCGCACGGCAAGTAAAATTGAACTAAAAACGAATCATGACTATGTCCAAAATCTAACTCTAATGGCATCTTTACAATATCTTCATCTTTCAAATATTCAAGATAAGAAATGATTGATGCAACAAAGCTTCGAATCGCGATAAAGTTATATTTTTGGGCCAACGCAGATTCAACGACCAAGTCCCCATAATAACCTGCACTCAGAGTATTTATAATTTTATATGTTTTACTTTTAAGCACTACACCATCATAGGCCGAAGACAGCTTTAGACTCGAGTTTTTTTCAAGAATTCGTTTAATCATTTTTACGAAAGAAGAATTGACGATTAAGTCACGATGAAACCATCCCAGTCCATTATTTTTACTTATCCAATCGGTAGAGGCCGGAACCCCCATAAATATTTTCGGTAATGGCCTTAATGCATCATTCATTTGAAATTCATAATCATCAACTATCATGAAATGGTATTCTTCATCCTCATTGAACTCAAAAGAAAGTGAATACCCCCATCCTTCGATGAAGGACTTTTCGTCTTCCGACAAATCTTGAATAAGAATTAATATCTTTTTATCAAGCATTACCTAAATAAACTCTCCAAGCTTTTATATTGAAAATCTTTCCCCACAATAACTTTGAAGACACCATATACAATCTCCTCTAAGCGGTGGTTTACAACTGAGTGCTTTCTTTCATCATCCATATTAAAAATAAACTTAAAATATTCCCTCCCATCTCTTTTCTCATAAGAAAAATCTTTAAAAGGCAATATACCATTTATAAAAATTACGATTACTTCAAGGTCGGATAATTCATGGCCATTCATTCCTTTAGGAAATCCATCACCACTAATCTTTTCGTGATGAAAAGAAAAGACATTCTTAATTTCGTCAAAATAACGAGACTGATAAAATGAATCAATCTTTTCCCTTGTTAATAACGCGATATGAGTAAGTAATGCCTCTTTATCTTTTTTCATGTTTTTGGATTCGAGTAACTTAAGCCCTCTTTTCCCATACACTCTTTCTTCTTCCAGACCTTGAACGATTATAGAATCGAGATTCCGCTCTAAGAGATCAATGTCCATAAAATAAGTAAGGTTATAAAGATCTTTTAAAAATTCATAATCACGATAGCCAACAATAAAGGCGAGACAAACCATTAAGCTTGAATACTTGGAGTTTCTTTTAAAGAGCAGCTCAGATTTATTGATGAGATACTCAACACCATCATCCGAGATGGAAAAAAATACCTTCTCAAGAGCAATAACGAGCTCTACTAAGCTCCCCTCTTCGCTACCTGTCCAGAAAACGCGCGCCAACCAGTTTAAAATATTATTGTCCAACTCTTCCTTTCGCTTTTCTTTATCGGCCAGGAGAAACTCACTCGACTTATAAGCTTCCATGAGTGAGACAAACTCAAGAATTCTTTCCTCTGAAACATAGGAGTCAATTTCGACATTTAATTTTTTATAAGTTTCAATGCGGTCAGCAAAAAAATAGTCGCCGGCCTTAATCAAGGCCACTTTTTTTCCACTACGTTTCACCCAAACAATATCCGCTTGGGAGAATCTTGAAAATGTTGAACACTCTGTTAATTCTTCATTGATATCGAACAGAGAAAGGGGGTTTGGCATATCGCAACTCCTCCCTTTCTAATCGGCAGTAAATACTTGAAAATAAAGTAAAAAAACCTTGAATTTTGAGTAAGAACCTAGGGTATCGGGTTATAACAGCGATACTCGTGGGTGGCCGTTAACTCGGTGGAATCAGGATACTTTTTCTTACATTCGTCTGTCGCAAGCCAGCATCTGGGGTGAAAGTGGCAACCCGTAGGTGGGTTCATTGGACTTGGAATATCACCCTCCAGAAGTATTCTCTCTTTTGTGACATTAGGATTTGGGTTTGGAATGGCCGAGAAAAGTGCTTTAGTATAAGGATGCTTAGAGCCGCCGTATAATTCACTAGACTCTGCAACCTCTACCATATTTCCTAAATACATAACCGCGACACGATTAGAGATATATTCAACAACCTTTAAATCGTGTGCAATAAAAAGATACGTAAGCCCTAAGTCTTTTTGCAGATCCATTAATAAATTAACAACCTGGGCCTGAACAGAAACATCAAGTGCTGATACTGGCTCATCACAGACAATAAACTCTGGTTCAACGGCCAAGGCCCGAGCAATACAAATTCTTTGTCTTTGGCCACCAGAAAATTCATGTGGATATTTATTAAGAGCGTCTTCCGGTAATTGAACTTGGTCGATTAATTCCAGCAAACGCTTGCGCCTTTCTGTTTTATCTAGATAGAGGCCATGAATCTCCATTGGCTCTGTAAGAATAGCGCCGACAGTCATCCTTGGATTGAGGGAAGCATACGGGTCTTGAAAGATGATTTGAACCTTTCTACGCATATCTCTCATTGCCTTGGCATCAAGTTTGGTAATATCTTGGCCATTAAAAATAATTTCACCAGATGTTGGCTCAATCAAGCGCAAAAGACTACGACCAAGAGTTGTTTTACCACATCCAGACTCGCCCACTAATCCGAGAGTTTCTCCCTTTTTAATGCGAAAACTAACATTATTAACGGCCTTAACAGCACCTACTTGCTTGCCAAAAATTCCACCTTTGATTGGAAATTCTTTAACTAGGTTTTTTACTTCTAAAAGATATTCAGACATTCAATTACTCCCAAATTAGTTCAAAGGATTGAAGCATCTCACTTCATGTTCTGTTGCAATTTCTTCTAATAAT
>JBFGZE010000060.1:0-21049 GCA_041586955.1 Bacteriovoracaceae bacterium | reverse complement strand
TATAATCATCACGATATGTTGCTCGCGAAAACCGCTGCCCACAACGCTTACAGCGATATCTTTGAATTCTCTTCGCATCACAATTGCGCTTAAAGAAGCCATCCTTAATAATAGAATTTGTGTTTTTACATGATTTTTTCGGGCAGCATAGATTCATACTAAGCTAAGAGCAATGCTTACCCAGGTTCGCTATGTGTAAGTATCCAAAAACATAAAACATTGGGGGGAGAGAGGTAAATTTTTTATCGAAGTCTCAACACCATTTATATGGACCAGTTGTTAAAAACTTATTTGAGTGGTTTTTGGCCTATGAAAACGCCTGATAATAAATTTTTTATTTTTGTCGGTGACCTTCGTTTCTTCTGCCGGAGCGATATAATCGGGGGCCCTAAAGGGGGAGCGCGAAATGACAAAAGGGTCATTCGCCAGTCCTAGAGCATTAAGCGCATGCTCAGGTCCTGGATGAATCACATAAACGATACGATTGGGATTTTTAAAACCGCCCCAGGTTTGTTTAAACGATTGGGACTTAAAGGTTACTTCATTATATTCAATGGGCATTGTCTCGCCCACTTTATAAACGGTATTAATGCTAAAATATTGGCCCAGGCCCTTTGTGGCAAATACCAAATAACGAGTCATATAAAGATTTTTATAATTCTCAAGGTTTTTAACCTTAGTCTCAGGAATGGTATAATTTCTGGCAGAAATAATGGAGCTTAAAAGAAAGAGTGATAAAATAAGAATGCGTTTCATAAATCATCTCCTGCCTGAACGTCTTCATCGACGTAATTTGTGTATATAAGAAGATTGCCTGAGGGGTCAACCTGTGTTTTGAGTTTTTCTAAATTGATACCGCCAAGGCTTGTGGGAATGGGGACTTCTGGGGCCAAAACGAAACCATTGAGCCCGGCATTCATCTCTTTAATGCGTTTTTTGACCGCTTTTCTTACTTTGTTTTTAAACATATGGATATAGCGAGAGGGGACATGAACAGAGTTGAGGTCAACTCCTCTCGCTATCATTTGTACTTTTCCCTGGGGATCCAATGGGAAATCGAGAAGAAGGTTCATTTCAATATGAATTGGGTTTTTAACGAAAACAGATTGAAAACCCTCTACTTCATATTCAATTTCTAGTTTAAGGTGAGGACGGGAACCGGCCAATTGTAATTCCGGAGTTTTTCCGAGGCGAATCATTTCTCCAGCTGCGAGTGGGATTTCTTCAAAATATTGACGACGGCCACTTAATTGCAGGACTTTATTCAGCAGTCCTTGATTGAGAACAAAAGTAAAATCATAATTGCTGATATTGGCGTTCTTTAAATTGAGCTTTCCAGGGGCCTTCAGGCGTGGCGCCAATCGCAAGTCTTTGTCAAAAGTTGGATCCTCGATATTGGCGTCTAAATCAATCACTAATAATTGACGTTGATAAGAAAAATCTTGGAGGTCAATACCCCAGATAAATTGTGCGACTTCGGCATTGTCGGGGGCCCCTGGAGGTTGCATTTGGTTCACTTCTCGAAAGGGGCGGTCGAGTTTCGTTTTGAGCATATTATTAATCATTTCTGGTAAGTTTTTTCGAAGCATCTGATTTATTTTTTCTTTTATCATATCCTTATAAATATGCTCTTTCTCTTTAATTAGCGCTTCGACTTCTTCGGTATTCACGCGCATAACATAATTATCAATATTCATGGTGATCTTTGGCATAATAATGGGGGACTTAAAATCGACATCAAATTGAATATCATTGAAGTTATGGTTAGGTGCCATCAGAACAGTGCTCATGGCATTATTGCGGTCCTTGCGAAAATAAATAGGAAGAGATAGGCGCAAATGAGGTGACTCTTTATCTTTTGCGATAAGAACATCATTAAGGCCATACGTACCCAGCCATGGATTGCCTAAATCATTGGCGATCATTTGCTGGACATTGAGATTAAAATCCTTAACTTCTAAATGAAGACGCACAAGAAAATCATAATACTCTTTGATGATAGGATCTTTTGGTGCTTCAATTGTAAAATCTATGTTTTCCCAATTGATATTGACCTCAATTTCTTGAAAAGAGAGAAATACTTGATGATCGTTAATCTCAATACCCGTTATAAAACGCTCGAGAGTCTCTTTTACTTTATCAATGATTTCTTGAATTTCAGGGTTATCACTGAACTCTCTTGTGGTTTTAATCGGCAGAGTCAGGTCTTTGGAAGGAAAATAAAAATCTTCTAAATTTAGGCCAGAGTTTTCAATAAAGAAGGGAAGGTTATCGGATAAAACTTTTTGTCCAGAAGGGCCTATTATTAATTTAATGGCGTGGGGGATGGTTGCCTGGATATTGGCCATTAAGCTTAAGACAATAAATGGTATTATAAAAATGGATCGCATGCTTTTTCCTCTCTCGAAGCTTTAGTCTATTAAATTGACTGGCTTTCTCAAGGTGAATGTAAAATCTCCTGTTGGTGACCAAAATTATTCCGGCCAATATTGCCTCATTTTTTTGGTGGTTGATCGTCACCTGAAAATTGATTTAACCACTTAATATAATTTAATATTCTATGGAAATAATGAAAAAAGAAATGACCCTATTAGCGTCTTCAGGCATGATAGAAAAGAAGCTAAATAGAAATAGTTTTCACATATCATTAAGATCTATCGCTACTTTTGTAGTGATAATAAGGACCACATCCTTATCGGCCTGCCCCGCTTATGAGGATGTGGTTTTTCTTTGAACTTATTAAAACTCACGTAAAAAATCAGTAATAATTTTTTGTTCGATGGTTCCCTTAAGATCGGCCGGTATGGTGATTCGAACGATAAATTGAATTTGCTGGGGGTCAGGTAGTCTTATATGAACTCGTGGGCGGATTCCAGGAGTGTGTAAGGAGGCCTTCGATTGCAGACGATCAATATAGATTTGGGCCTGCTCATAATATTCCTCACAATGGCGGTTACAGATTTCAATTAAGAGACTTTGTGCCTTTTCCCAATTTTCATCGCGTTTGAGATTAATTTCAAAGGGGTGTAAAACAAAGTTTTTGAGAAAGGATTCGTTAATAACTGGTTGATCGAGAAAATTGGCGTTGGGAATGGTAATACTACGGCCGGTATATTGATGGGTTTTTTTTCCTGGGCCTATCTCTAAAAGTTTTGTTGTTAAAAGGGTCTTACCGACAACATCTCCGCGATGGCGCCCTATTTCGATACGGTCTCCGATTTGAAAACTGCCACTTGTCAATTTTAAAAAACCGCCGGCCATGCTGGCAAATAATTCTTTACCTGCCAAGACAATGGGGACTGCGATGACTAAGAGAGAGACGGTTAATGTTTTAATTTGGCTGGACCAAAGAATAATTAGCGCGGCAAAGAAGGCGACAGTAATCAATGAATTGAGATGGACATAATAGCGTCGTCTTGTTTCCCGATCCTCAATGACTTTATGAATGATCTTAACGGTGATGAAGCGGATAATAAATATTGTGATGCCAATAAAAAGAGAGAGAAAAATATTGATATCAAGTTCAGTTTGGGGCCCAAGTTTCATAAAAATCCTTTGTCCTTAAAATGATAAAGGACAAAGTGGTTGTTAATCAACTTCTTCGATCATAACGCCGAGCTTTTTTAAGGCGCGCGCGAATAAACCCTCTCCTGGTTTTAATTGGCCTTTGAACGTCCCATCATAAATTTGGCCGACCCCGCACATAGGGGATTTTGATTTGAGGTAAACCTTTTTGGCCGCCGTCATCTCAACAACTTTAATTGCCTCCTCCACACCTTTTTGGTATTGAGCGGTGACATCAACTCCATCAATGGTGATGACTTTATCGCCAATTTGTTCGGCCGGTGGACGGGGCGTGGGTAAGCCTCCTAATTGCTCTGGGCAGAGGGGAATGGCCAGGCCTTCTTCTACCATTTTGACGATATCGGGTGCTGATTTGGCAGCGCAATCATAGCGACAATTAATACCCGCTAAACAGGCGGAGACAATGATAGGTCCTTTTTCTAGCTGGGAGCTCAACGACAATTCCTTACAGACAGGGCAATCCCTTGACCAACGCCAATACACATTGTGGCGAGGCCTTGTTTGTAATTGGCATTTTTCGCCATAATATGAGTTAGAGTAGTGAGGATACGTGCACCAGAGCATCCTAGAGGATGGCCAATCGCGATTGCTCCGCCGTTTAAGTTAATTTTATTGGGATCTAAATCTAATTGGCGAATACAACCAAGCGATTGCGCGGAAAAGGCCTCATTTAATTCAATGACATCAAAATCGGAGACTTTTTTTCCAAAGCGGTGGCATAGGGTACGGGTCGCCTCGACTGGGCCTAGTCCCATGGTATTGGGATGAACACCGCGAACAGCAGCGGCCTCAATGGCCACCATCGGAGTGAGGTTATGCTTTTTGAGGAACTCTTCACTGACAATGACGACTAAAGCGGCTCCATCGTTCATCATACTGGAGTTTCCGGCCGTGACACTACCTCCCTGGCGGAAGGCCGGTCTGAGTTTGGCCAATTTTTCAAGACTGGTATCGGGCCTTGGCCCTTCATCGCGGTCGACAATATAATTTGTTTTCCTGAGTTTGACTTCGATCGGGACGATTTCGTCCTTGAAGGCCCCGCTATCCCATGCCTTAGTCGCTTTTTGATGACTATTCAAAGCATAGGCATCTTGATCCTGGCGTGAGATATTAAGCAATTCAGCGACTTCTTCGGCAGTTTCTCCCATGCCAAAGAGCGGGAAGAGTTCTTTCATCTTAGGGTTGGGAAAGCGCCAACCAAAAGTAGTATCATACATTTTTGAGTCACGGCCAAATGCTGTTGATGCTTTGGAGAGGACTAAAGGGCCTCTGGTCATGGATTCGCATCCACCCACCACGATACAATCGGCCAGTCCTGAAGAAATGCGAGCGGCGGCGCCCATGGCGGCATCAAGAGAAGAGCCACAAAGACGATTCAACGTGGTGCCTGGGACTTCAAAGGGAAGTCCGCCCAAAAGGGAGCTCATACGCGCGACATTGCGGTTATCTTCTCCTGCTTGGTTGGCACAGCCCACCATCACGTCATCAATTTCTTTAGGGTCAAAGGTCATTTGATCTTTAAAGTCACTAATAAGATGGGCCATTAGATCGTCGACTCTCACCGGGGCAAGAAGTCCTCCGATTTTTCCAAGAGGTGTTCTTTTGGCGTAAATAATATAACTTGGCTTCATGATTTATTCCTTTATTGAAAGGCCTCTAGTCGCAGAGACGGGGCCACTCGATAGCGTGGGTCTTGGTAGACTTTAAATAATTCATCCAAAAGATGAACGATTTTCCAGGTACCAATTTCTCTGGCCCAGGCAAAAGGGCCTAGTGGATAATTCACACCGAACTTCATGGCACGGTCAATATCATCTTCACTCGCGAGGCGATCATCTTTGGCGATATAGGCCTCATTGATTATCATGCTAATGACTCGTGGATAGGTAAATCCCAGGCCTGGCCGATCGACAGATATAATTTGATGGCCAATCTCGCCCATCACCTTTGCCATAAGATCTGTCAATTCTTGGTTTTGACTAAAAAACTCATAACAATTTTTTGGCGAATAAAAGGCCGCACCAATCGCTCCTTTTAGGTTGGGGTATTTGACGAATAATTTTTCGCCCCAATAAAGCGTCAGGTCACTGATAATAGGCGCTTGAAACTCCATACTGAGGTAGCGGATGAGCGCTTCTTTTTTATCCGATGATTGCAGGGTAAAGTCTAAGATCGCCTGCGCTTTGAGGTAATTACCTCTTTTGCGTTCAAAGGGCTCTTCTAGTTCTGGATCACAGAACATGACAGAGGCCTTTTTTAGATCTTCATAAAGGGGGTGATTTTTTGTGGCAAGAACGATGATTGGGTTTTCACTCATAAAATCCTCCCTCTGCCTTTTTACCAATAAGGCCAGATTCTACCATCTTTCTTTGGAGAGGATGGGGGGCAAAACGTGGGTCGTGATAAAATGATTTCCACACTGATTCGGTCACTGAATAATTAACGTCGATACCAATCAGGTCCATTAACTCAAAAGGGCCCATTTTAAAGCCGCCAACTTCTCTTAATACCTTATCTGTTTTGGCCACCAAATCTCGGTCCAAATGATTGACGATGCGCAAGGATTCCCCATAAAAACTACGGGCCACGCGATTGACGATAAAGCCTGGTGAGTCCTGGCAAATGGCGGGAATTTTGGCCTTAGAATCAAACCATTGATAGAGACCGTTGATTAGGCCCTCATCGGTATGAGTCCCTTTAATCAGCTCCACTAATTTCATAATGGTGGCAGGGTTAAAAAAGTGAATCCCTAAAAAGCGCGCCTTACGCTCTTTGGAAAAATTAAGCGCTAAGCGGTCAATAGGGATACTGCTCGTATTGCTGGCGAAAATGGTCGACGCTGGCAATTGCTGATCCAATTTTTGGAAGAGCTCTTGTTTAATATCTTCACGCTCAATGATTGCTTCAATCACTAAGTCCGTTGTGGTGGGAATGCTTTCAATCTCACCAATGGATAAGTGTTCTTTGAAGTTTTTAATTTGATCGGCGCTAAATTTTTTTTTGCTTAATAATTTATCCCACGAGGCATGAATAAGCGTTAAGGCCTTATCCGCCTGCTCGGGAAATGCGTCGCAAAGAAATACCTGGCAACCAGCTTGGGCCATCCATTGGGCGATACCACTACCCATGGTGCCCGCGCCGATTATTGCCGCGGAATTGATATCCATGGAAACTCCTAGAGGTTTAGTTTAAGTAATCGCTTTCATTCCACTCAGGAACAATAAGGCCAACTTCATCACAAAGTGTTTGGATTTCGTCGACAAAGATTTTGCGAACGACATCGTTATTGCGGCGTTTGAGACCTAAGTTGACGTAGATACTATTAGCGCCACCTTTTGATTTACCAAAGACATTCATAACACGAGGCCACCAAAGGTTCAGTCTTTCTTGAAGAAATTCTTTATCTTTTGGATCTTTGGCAAGAATCTTGACCCATTTATCTCCATGGGTGAGGTGCATGACTTCCTCTTTGTAAATTCCTTCAATCCCTTTTTTCCAGGGAAGGTAGCTTGAATCGAGGGTGTCTTCCAATTGGTGACCAGCAGCGCGATCCATAAGAAAATTGAAAAGGATAAAGTCTGTCCAATATTTAATATTATAATAGAAGATATTGACACGGTAATCGTCTTTTACTCTTTTAAAGCCAATATTGATTTCATCTTCTTCTAGTTTAAAACCTAGGTCTACTTTTTTCACATGATCTTCTGGATTCTCGCCTAATTCATTAAGCATACGGTAAATGACAGAGGCGTGGCGCATTTCATCTTTGACGATTTGTGCGACTAATAATTTTTCCTGAACGCTAGGAGCCTTCTCAATCCAGGGCATATAACCAAGGGCACCTGAATATTCGGAGTCACCTTGCATCCACAATAAATTAATGAGATTTTTTTTGTAGATGGCAGGAAGTTCTTCACCTTTATCAAAAGTTTTTCCATTTTTAATGTCTTGGAATAATTGTAATTCTTCTGCACTGTATTCTTGTGTTGCCATATCATTGTCTCCTCAAGCATTTAATGATTTTATTTAATGGCCACCAAATTGAGGTGGTCTTTTTTCAAAAAAGGCCTTGAGCCCCTCTTGATAGTCCGCGCTATTACTGAGAAAGCGCTGGGTGTAGGTTTCATTTAGCATACTTTGTTCAAAGTTGACATCCTGGGCCTTTAATAAATTGCTCTTGATTGACTCAGTGGATAAAGGCGCCAATTGATTAATTTTCTCGGCATATTCTAAGGCCTCAGTCAGGGGTTCGCTACAGGCGCGGTTGATAAGTCCTGATTTTTCCATTTCCTCGGCCAGAAGGGGGTGGTTGAGGAGGAAGAATTCTAAGGTGCGGTGATAGCCTATTTGGCGCACAAAGATATAGGAGCTGCCGGCATCCGGGGCCAGGCCCAATTTAGAAAAGGCACTAATAAATTGACTGCCTTCTTTGGCGAGGATTATGTCACAGGCCAAGGCAACGGAAAGACCGGCGCCAGCGCAGACACCATTAATGGCGCCAATCATAATTTTTTTGGAATCGCGGATAGCGTTGATCAGAGGATTCCATTCGGTTTCTAATGTTTTACCAAGGTCAACTGGGCCTTCATCGCTAGAAATTGAGCGGTCGTTTAGGTCCTGGCCGGTACAAAAGGCCTTGCCATTGCCAGTTAGTATGATAGAGCGGACCTCATTATTTTTATTGGCCTGACGGATTGCTCGTATGATTTCGATTTTCGAATCTTTATTAAGGGCGTTATAGACGTCGGGTCTATTGATCGTGATGATTTGTGTCGCGCCCTGGAGCTCCACTTGAATCCATTGGTAATCGCTCATCTATTGTCCTTTAAATTGGGGTTGGCGTTTTTCAAGAAAGGCATTGATTCCTTCTTTTTGATCTTGAGTGGCAAAGGTTAAATAAAAAAGTCGGCGTTCAAAATCTAGGCCTTGGGCCAAAGAAGATTCAAAGCTATGGTTGACACTTTCTTTGATCATGCGGCCGGCGAGGGGGGGCTGCTGACAAATGCTTTTTGCCATCTCAAAAGTTTCTTGCAATAAGGTATTGGCAGGAACAACTTTTGATAAAAGACCCCACGAAAAAGCAGTCTCGGCGTTAATCATTTCACCGGTAAGGCATAAGCGCATGGCCCGTGCTTTACCAATCGCCTTGACTAAGCGTTGGGTACCACCGGCACCGGGCATAAGTCCTAATTTGATTTCTGGCTGGCCAAACTTCGCCTGATCTCCGGCAATAATAAGATCACAGGCCATCGCCAATTCATTACCACCGCCTAGGCAAAGGCCATTAACGGCAGCGATAATAGGTTTGCGAATAAGGTTAAAGCGTTTCCATAATTGGGCGCGTGTGCCGAGGTATTGGTCCACCGCCGAGTCATCTTTCATACTGGCGATATCTGCACCAGCGGCGAAAGCGCGGTCATCACCAGTGAGGATTGTCAGATAATGATCATTGGCCTTCTCTAATTCTTCAAGTGTCTGAACAATCTCTTGCATGACCGTATTATTGAGAGCGTTGAGCACCTTGGGACGATTGATGCGAATCAAAGTGAGGTGCTGGTTATCGCGCCAATGTTTTTCAACGATGATGGTTTCCATAATTACTCCAAATAGCCGCGTTTGACTTGGTCGCGTTCGATGGCATCAAAGAGTGCCTGGAAATTTCCTTCTCCAAAGCCATTATGGTTTTTCCTTTGAATAAACTCAAAGAAAAGTGGGCCAATATAGGTTTGAGTAAAGTTTTGAATGAGGTAGCCTTCGGGGTCACCATCAACTAATAATTGAGTGTCCTCTAAAACTTTGAGGTCCTCTTCCACTTTGAAATTTCGTTTGGGAATATCTTCATAATAGGTCGCGGGGATATCGAGAAATTTAATATCTCGTTGTCTTAGGTCCTTTACTGTTTCAATAATATTAGAGCAGGTCAGGGCAATATGCTGAACGCCAGCGCCTTTATGGAGGTCGAGGAATTCCTGGATCTGTGATTTTCCATCTTTGGCCTCGGGTTCATTAATAGGAATGATCACCACTCCATTTGGCAATTGTACCACTTTTGATTGCAGGCCAGTTTTAACGCCTTTGATATCAAAGTATCGAGTTTCTTTAAAACCAAAAATACGTTTATAGAAATCCACCCATTGATCCATTTCTCCTTTCGGCACATTATTGGTGAGGTGATCAATACGTGCGACGCGAGAGGCGAGGGGACGCGCCTTGGAGTCAAGGGCCAGGGATTTGAGTTCGGGGCGGAAATGGGCCATGGGTCGCTCGACAAATTCATTTTGAACATCACCAAAGCCTTGAATACGGGCGGTCTTATAAACGCCATGCTTGCTCTCTACCATTTGGACTTCTTGCAAGACTTCTGCTCCTCGAGTTCGGGCCTCCTTGAGAGCGTGGCCCACATCTTCAACCAGAAAGGATAGAGTACTGACACCTTCGCCGTGCTTGTTAAAATATTGGCGGGCATGGCCATCTTTTTTCGCCGATAGGAGAAAGCGCACTTGCCCTTGGGTAAATAATTCTTCTTGGTCATTACTAAAAGTTTTAGCAAAACCAAACGTATAAAATAATTCTTTAGTCGGTGTATCTAATTGGTCGCAACAGAATTCTAAATGGTCAATTGCCTTGATACCCAAGGGGTTTTCTGGATTGATTTGAGTGGTCATGATGGGCCTCTTCATAAACAATTAGTTGATTTGTTATTTAGGGCCATATTCTTGCTTAGAAATCATTAAGAAGCAAATTTTATGCTCTGCCGTATTATCGCAGATCAGTTTCTGATTTATTGTGTTGGTTGCCTTGTGTCATAAGGGACTTCTACTAAAGACATGAGAGGCCTATCAATTCTTTTTTGGGGATCCGATTTTAATAGCAGGTTTTACCAAAGAAACTTCCGGTGCCGGGGAGACCACCCTGATCACAGCTGACACTAAGACCGATGTTTGCTCCTGTGAAGACATCGGTGCTGGTGCCGGCAGAAGAAATATCCCATCCGGTGGTGTCCAGGGCCGTTAATGAAGCTGTGCTGCGAAACATATTGCTCATATTGGTGACACTGGTTGTATTAAAATGAGAGAGATTCATGCTGGCCAAGCTGGAGGCACTATAAAACATACTCTGCATAGTGGTGACATTTGCGGTATTAAAACTGGAGAGATCCAGGGAGTTCAAACTGGTGGTGCCATAAAACATAAAGCTCATATCGGTGACACTAGAGGTATCAAAGATTGATAGATCCAACGAGGGTAAGTTGGAGGCATTATAAAACATCCAGTTCATTTTAGTGACATTTGTGGTATTAAAACCGGATAAATCCAGTGAGGTTAAGCTAGAGGCATCGCGAAACATAAAGCTCATATCGGTGACACTAGAGGTATTAAAGCTTGATAGATCCAACGAGGTTAAACTGGAAGCCCCCTGAAACATCCATTGCATTGTGTTGACATTGGCGGTGTTGAGGCCAGAGAGGTTCAAATTGGATAGTCCGGAGGCATTTAAAAACATCGCACTCATATTAATGACACTGCTGGTATCAAAGCCGGATAAATCCAGGGAAGTAAGAGCGGGGGAATCCTTAAACATAGAGCCCATATCGGTGACCAAGGCGGTATCAAAGCTGGAAAGATCCAGCGAGTTTAAGAGGGTGGCCTGACGGAACATGCTTCCCATGCTCGTGACATTGGCCGTATTACCACCAGCAAACGAAGTCATATTAGAGCAGCCCCAAAAAGCATTTTCAAGGTTGAGCCAACCCATATCCCCAAGGTCCGTTACAGAAATAATCTTATCTTTATCGCCACTATTATTAAAAAACCACGCCTCTACGGTACCGGTAATGGAGACGTTATAGGTTCCAGGGCTGGCGTAAGTATGAGTCTTGTCGAGGTCTGTATCTGAAGTGACCGTATCAGCAGGGGAACCATCTCCCCAGTCAACGGTAAAATTATAATTGTACCCACTACGCAGAGGCAGGGTGATACTTTCCGCAGCAGTGGTGGTTTGCCAGGTGGAGACGAATGGAGACGGTCCTTGGGCCGCACTACCGGGGAGACCGATATCATCAAAGAGAAGATAATTTGTTCCCGCTGAATTATAGAATAGTGAGGTGTCATTTGGGTTCGCTGGATTGGACAAAGAGTTAGGGTAAATCACATTGGCCAATGAACTGCCACAGGAAGTATCCGAGAAATACTGCAGTTTTGTCGCGAAGAATTGATTGGCACCATTACCTGTGGGAAAGCGCAGACCTGTGCCGTCAAAGCTTGAAATACATTCACTGGTGAGGTAATCGTTCACTGAACTCTTATCCCCTTGGTATTCAAGAAGTGAAATTTTAAAAGATTGAATGTCACCGGCATTTCCATTGGTACAGTCATTCGGGGAAAAAGTTATAATCGCTGCCAACGCATTGTCAGTACAACTTCTAAAATCTAATTGCGCCAGATCATTATTGCCATTGATTGATACAGAAGCGCCATTGACCAATTGATTAGCGCATCTTTCTTTCGACATATAGATATTAATCGGTGTCTCACCACCGTTTAAAATGATGCCTTGGATGTTCCCGCAAAAAGCATCCCCCGTAAAATGACCGGAAGCTCCATCCCACATGATGATATGAAAGTCATAATGTCCATTGTCCAGGGGGAACGAAAAGTCAGCTTCGGACGATAATATACGAGAAAAAGCGGCCCCATCATCGTGATTCTTTCCATAGAGCATCATCCCCCCAGAATAATCAGCAGAGGTTAAATGACCTAATGAGATAATATTAAACATCGCTTTGGAGCTATTCTTTTTCCCAGAACAGCCGAGCGTAAAAAGTAAAATG
Source organism: Bacteriovoracaceae bacterium (assembly GCA_041586955.1). Lineage (GTDB taxonomy): Bacteria > Bdellovibrionota > Bacteriovoracia > Bacteriovoracales > Bacteriovoracaceae > JBFGZE01. The sequence goes on along the minus strand of JBFGZE010000060.1, from coordinate 8,634 downwards.
AAGATCAATAATGGTAGTGTTTTCAAATCAAAATCATCCTAAGTTAGTTCTTACACCTTTATCGGATTATAGCTTGATATGATAAAACTAACTTTAAGGTATTAATTTTAGGTGAAATGAACCAAGAGCTTGAGTTCAAACTGACTTTATTTAGAGGCATTCCCCTTGACGGTAGAATCTTATGTCTTAATTCTTCACAACTTAGGAGTTAGTCAATAGTTTTTTAACTCGCCTTTTTAAGGATTTTTTGAACGTCCTTAGAGGTGATTTTTTTGCCATCATCAGGGATGCTCTGTACTTGGGCCATGGGCCTTAGGAGTTCAGGTGAAAAATGATGGTAGAGCTCATGAATGACACCCATATGACCTACACCTAGAATTAAGTTTCGTACCGCCATGGCGTCTTTTATTGAGACGGCGCATGAATCAGAATGGGCGAGGACACCACGCATTTCATAAATATGATTATGTTCCATTCTTTTTGGAAAATCCTGAGTGAAGTATTTGAGAAATAATTTTTGCCCTTTATAGGCGCGAGCGAAATCGATCCGACCGCTTTTTACACAACGTTGAAAAAAATAAACCAATTGATTCATGGAATAATTTTTTTGAAATAGGCCGATGGGCAGGAGGTCATCTTCTCTATCATCAAGATATAGCTTAGGTGGCATCATCGCCGGTTTGACGAAAAATTGGTCGCCAAGTCCCGCCCGTTTGAGATGACCGATGGTTAGGTCATTGACGATCATTTCCAGTGCTTTGATATAGCTAAAGGCAATTTTTTTAATATTATGATGGCGCCGCTCGAGCATATCGAGTTCCGCTGATTGAATTTCAAATCTCGCAGAATGAGGTAACATTGAGTAGAGTGGTTCTGGTAGAGCAAAGGTTTGCAATGTCCTGGACACTTGGAGGAGACCAGTCGTATTAATGGCCGCGTTATCATTTAAGATAAGATGAGTTTCATTTTCTTCTAATTGATCAAAAAATTGTTCTTCCGATAAATCCTGGACAATCGCGGGGTATTTGATACCAGTCGTGAAAGGAGAGAGTTCATCAATTTTTAATTTCATATAGTCGTTATCAATATAAAGTTCACTGAGCTTATTGGCGGTGGACTCATAACAATATTCTAATAGCGTAAAGTCACTTAATTTAAACCATACTTCCACATTCTTTTCTTTATAGAATTGAAGAGTTTTAAAATCATTGCCAATATTGCGATGAATAGACTCCACCTTACCAACCCAAATATTTTTAAAGTCGGTAATATAGAGATGAGTTGAACAATTATTGTCTTGATTATTCTTAATCAGGTCTCGGTATCGATCAATGTTAATACTACTTTCACGATCCCGGGCAATAATTTTTCCCCAATAGGCATAGCCGTTTTTATTGCTTGTAATCTCCTCTTTAAGGTAATCAAAAAATTCATGTGCCTGGGTATAATCCGCCTCAAGGTAATCATTAAGATGGGGATTAAAAGTAATATAAAAGTGATTTGGGCCGTACACAGCTTCTCCTAGGATTAACTAATCAGACTATAATTATCGGTTAAAGATTGGGAAATCTTTAATCTGCCTTATTTGTTAGTATTGGACTGGCGAAATTTTAGACGATACCACCAATTCCATAATTCTTTCGCCTCTTTGTTTTTTTGTATCTCTGTGGTGATTGGGCCTGTATAGGGCCTAAGTATTTGCTTATTATGCAAGCTGTTTCTCATTTGGAAATGAAAATCTCTGGCCAGGGCACGAGAGGAGAAAAACCAGGTGATGCCTTTTTCCTGACCCCACCTAGGTGATAGGATGATTCGCTCTTTGCCGAGCAAGATGATTTCTTTAAGATGTTCTTTGCTGTCTGGCGCAGGAGTATAGGGGTGAAAATTGGGCGACTTAAAACGACGTAAGACTCCGCTTGGAGCCAGATCTAGAGGCCCTATTAGCCACGTATCGCCGCGACGTAATTGTATTTTTTGTTGAATGATTTTGAGTAAATAATCATCGCTTAAAGAAGTGGTTTCCAGTTTAACATCCTTCTCTTCCTCTAGGATCGTTTGGGCCTGGGCACTAATGAGATTCGACTGCAAGGATGGTAAAAACGGTAAACCGATATCGGTTCCCATCTTGGTATAACGGGATAATTGAATATTGAATCGGCGATTTAAGTAATATTGGTCTATGAGATAAGCTGTCACCGCCGCCATCGGTCCTTCGATTAATATTTCGATTTTTTCCCGAGTGTTTTTCCAATAGAGAATAGGATTCTTGCGATCCATATTTCCCCATTTGATTTGTCCTAAATTAAACTCGGAGATTTGATCCTTCAGATCCCTTGATTGATGCGCGTGACGGTTAAAATATTTAAGCAGGGAATGAGTCTTTAAACGCTCGTTAATCTGCACTTTATTAAAGGGGATAGAAGGGAGGCATGACCAATTGGGAAGCTCCAAACGTTGCCATTTATTGAGTTGTCGGTAGAGGTCCTTGTCTTTAATTCTTTGGGTGAGTACTGATAGTTTTTTGGCATCTAAAAGATCCACTTCATTAGGTATATGGGAACGCAATAATTGGCGGATCGCTGACGGCCCAAAATAATAACTATGGGCCAATTTTACACCAAGTTTAATCTTTTGATCTTTTTGACAAGACTCCATTAAATGAGGCAGGCCAGTTAAGTCAACTTCAGAGGCGATAACGCCCGTATAGCAAAATAGGAAAAGCAATTTGATCAATTTACTCATGAGCAAGGGCCCTTTTTCTCTGCCAGAGAGGGTGAAGTTGCCCCAGGTTCAGAGCGTCCCAAATGGCATGGTGCTCTTTTCGCAGAAGTTCTTTTTTAATAGCTTCTTGGGCCATGTTGATTTCAGCATCCTTAAGCCCCCAAGAAAGTAGCGCAATTTCCATTTGAGAACTGGGTAAATAAAGTTGGTCTTCTGGGTTAAAATGCAGTTCCTTAATGATTGCCTTAAAGGGGTAGGGGAGGCCCTTAATCATCATTTTTCCGGTGAGAAAAAATTGACCACTGTTAAAATCCTGTTCCTCGATTTGCCAATGGGGAAAGCGGCCAAAATGAATCTCAAAAACGTCATGACTAAGTGGCCGATGATTTAATCTATGGATAAAGCTTAAAAAATTATGCTTGGCCTTTTTATGCTTTTTAAAAGAATAAAACTTGATCTGAAGGGGACCTTTTTTATACTCATCAATTATTTTATTTAATTTTTCGGCACGGACAATTAATGTTCGCTTCTCTATTTTCTCCTGTGGGTAAAAGCTCCAATAATGTCCCGTGTACTGAAACTTTTCAACATAGGGTGGAAAGGGGATTTTGTCTATTTGTGCGGGGCTCATTTTTGGGTAAATACTTGCTTGATTAATGCCCATTAGGATCCCTAGGTCGGGAGCTGTTTGATCATAGGGCAGGTCAACCACTTGATAGGGATGGCCCATACTTTGCGAGGCAAGAGCTAAAAAATGAGTAGGGTCTTGATCGTCGGTATTGTCGATTTTAGGCCGCCATGCTTGCCAGGACTTTTTTTGCTGTAAAAAAAATTGTGGCCAATGACTGACACTTCCATAAAATTGGGGGGCCAATAATCCGGCATACCAATTTTCAATGGGAAACTCTAATCGCGCACTAGCGGGGGAGCGTTGAGACCGATGAAGAGATATGTTAGAATCTGGTACGAGATAAATCAGCACCAGGCATATGACCCAAAGCCCAAAGTAACCCGTTAAAAATATCCCATTTTGCCATTTCATGATCTATTTATCGGTAACTGATCAAAATAATTTAGTTGGTTAATCGTAAGTATTAGGTCAAACTAATCTCAATGGTTTTTTTTCAGCAAATCCTATGCAAGCGCGTGATTTATCATTACTATTTTCTTTTTTCATTTGATGAGTTGATAATCACTCATCAAAAAAAGGAGAGTAAGAGATGACCTCCATTCGTCTACCGAGTGAGCATATTAATTGTCAAAACTTTGTTCAGGGAAAATGGATTCCAGCAACTGGTGCTGAGGAATTTGTGATAAGCCCTTTAACGGGACAAACAATCGGTCTATTCCATCATTCAACCAGCAATGATGTTGACCTGGCCGTCACCCGTGCTCAAGAAGCTTTTCCCAAGTGGAAGAGCACTCCTATTAAGGAGCGCACGCAAATTATGTTTAAATTTCGCGAATTATTATATGAGCGAATTGAAGAAATCTCCCATTTAATCAGTAGTGAAAATGGGAAAACCTTAGGGGAGTCTAAGGCCGGTATTTTGAAAGGGATTGAAGTTCTGGAATTTGCTTTAAGTATCCAAAACCTTGATCTCGGCGGCCGCATGGAAGTCTCTCGCGGCGTTTTTTGTGAATATAGACGCAGGCCTTTAGGGGTTGTCGCTTCTATTACTCCCTTTAACTTTCCGGCGATGGTTCCTATGTGGACTATTCCCATCGCGATTACCCTCGGTAATTGCTATGTTTGGAAACCTTCGGAAAAAACACCACTGACTAGTATGGCCATTGCCAATTGCTTAAAGGACGCAGGCCTTCCTGATGGTGTTCTTACCGTCGTTCAAGGGGGAGCTGAGACTGTTAACGCCCTTATTGATAATAAAGATGTGAAGGCGGTTGGATTTGTCGGCTCAACTAAAGTGGCTAAAATCGTTTATTCTCGCGCTTCCCAAAATGGTAAAAGAGCTCTTTGTTTAGGTGGGGCGAAAAACCATATCGTCCTTCTTCCCGATGCTGATCCTGCTATCGCCGGGCAGGGGATTGCCGATTCCTTTACGGGTTGTGCTGGTCAACGCTGTATGGCCGCCAGTGTGCTATTAGCGGTCGGCAATGTTGAAGCGCAAATCCAAAAAATTAAAGAGCGCGCTGAGGCGACTACTCTTTGCGATAAAATGGGTGCCATTATTACTGCTGAGCAGGTGAGCTTTCTTAACGAAGCGATTGATAAAGCATTGGCCGAAGGTGCGACTCTTTTATTAGATGGGCGTAACCAAAACCCTGGCGGAGACTTTGCTGACGGACATTGGATTGGCCCCACTATTTTAGATAATGTTAAACCTGGAAGCTTTGCCGCAACGGTTGAATTATTTGGCCCGGTTATGAGTATTGTTCGTTGCCAAAATATTACCGAAGCGATGGCCGTTGAAAATGATAATGAATATGGCAATGCCTGTTCCGTCTTTACCTCAAACGGAGCGATGGCGGAAATGATCGCTAATATGGCCAATGCCGGAATGGTTGGCATTAATATTGGGGTGCCTGTTCCAAGAGAACCTTTTTCTTTTGGAGGGGTCAATGATTCAAAATTTGGCCATGGTGATATCACCGGACTTCATAGCTTAGATTTCTGGTCAGATGTCAAAAAAATAACAACGAAATGGCAAATGCAATCTGATGCCAATTGGATGAGTTAGTCCTGAAAGGAGAATATAATGTCGAATGAATTAAAGCGCTCGTCACATGTGATTTTAACATCGCATAAGAATCAAGTTTTTAAAGAATCCCTTCCAATTGAATGGGGTGCAAAAGATCCACAGGCCAGAGGGCCAATTATTGCGACGATTTCTGAAAAAGAAAACCGTAATGCTATCGGTACTCATAGTGGCTCCTATACCGTTTACCGTGCACTTTCTATCGCAAAAGGTGATTTTAAAACTGATCACCACCCTGACCTCAATAACACAGAGGCCCCTATTACAATATCTCCTGCTGACTCATGGTTTGATCCATGCAAGATTGTTTCCATCGATCCATGGGGAGGGCATGTCCAAGAGGTCTTTAAGGATTATTTAGATAAAGGGATCAATATTAAACCCTCGATTGCTGTGACTCAAGCTCGTCTTCAGATTCCAGAGCTTTACGAGGCGATTGAAAAAGGTCGTTTGAAAGTAGACGGCAAAATCGTGACCAAAGAAAAAGATATCAAAGTAACTAAATTGGCGTTTGAACCCGTTTGGCATTTACCAGGAATCGCCAAAAGATTAAATATCGATGAAGGTGAATTGCGTAAGATTCTTTTTAATGAAACAGGGGGAATGTTTCCTGAATTGGTCACACGGCCAGACTTAAAAGTTTTCTTACCACCAATTGGTTCCTCAACGGCCTATATCTTTGGCGATGTGAATGATCTTCGCAATCCTGAAGTGGAATTAACTTGTCGTGTTCACGATGAATGCAATGGCTCTGATGTTTTTGGTTCCGATATCTGCACCTGTCGCCCATACCTGACCTGCGGCATTGAGGAAGCGGCGAAAACCGCCCAGAATGGCGGCGTTGGGATTATTGTTTACTTTAGAAAAGAGGGGCGTGCCCTTGGTGAAGTGACAAAGTTCCTCGTTTATAATGCGCGTAAGAGACAAGTTGGTGGTGATTCTGCGGCCACTTATTTTAAGCGTACTGAATGTGTCGCTGGTGTTGAGGACGCTCGTTTTCAAGAATTTATGCCTGACATTCTTCAGTATTTTGGCATTAAAAAAATTCATAATCTCCATTCTATGAGCAATATGAAATATGACTCCATCGTTAATAGTGGCATTGAAGTTGTTAATCGTTGCTCTATTCCCGACTATTTAATTCCTGCTGACGCTCAGGTTGAAATGGAGGCCAAAAAGGCCGCTGGTTATTTTACCGACGGAGAAGTTCGTGCTGGTGAAGACCTTGATAATGTTGTCGGTAGGGAGTTAGAGGAATGAAAGTGAAGTTTGACGATGAATTAGTGGATTATCTGCTATCGCCTCAAGCGATTCGCGATAAGACGCAAATAATTTATAAAATGGCCCAAAAGGGAGGGACTCATTTTGATCTCCATCCTGAGAAATTAGACGAAGTGACAGATTACGTTTTAGAAGTGATCAAAGATAATTACCCGACTTATGAGATTCCTTTTCACTCTCGCTGGGGCCATTTTCGTGCCGGTGGTGTGGATCGTGAAAAGCAATTTGATCATTTAATTACTGGTTTTGATGCGCGGGAGAAGGCCAAGGCGAAGATTGATTTGGCATTGGTCTCAGTACTTCTTGACGCAGGAGCGGGCAATGAATGGTCATACCAGGAACAATCGACAGGGAGTCGTATCGAGCGCTCTGAAGGTTTAGCGGTTGCCAGTTATCATATGTTTGTCGACTCTAAGTTTGGCCCAAATTTTAGCGTTCAGGCGAAACACTTACAGGACTTTAGTGTTGATGACTTGATTCAAGGTTTTCAAATAACAGAATCTAATCCTTTGATTGGAGTTGAGGGGCGTACCCAATTACTGCAATCATTGGGGAAAGTTCTCGCGGCACAACCAAATATTTTTCCTAACGGTCGCCCAGGTGATCTTCTGGATTTTCTGGCCCCTGATGGGGAAAGTATCCATGCCACAGACCTTCTGCGCTTTGTTCTTAAATACTTTGGCGGAATTTGGCCAAGTCGTCTTGAGATAAAGGGTGTGAGTCTTGGTGATATTTGGGAGTACGCATTACCAAGTGGAGAGAAAGAACTTATTGTGTTTCATAAACTTTCTCAATGGCTTACGTACTCTTTAATCGAACCTATTGAAGAAGCAGGGATTGATGTTATTGGAGTCAACCTCTTGACGGGACTTGCTGAATATCGCAATGGAGGATTACTACTTGATAGTGGACTTATTTCTCTCAAGGACCAGACGCTGATCAATGAGCGCCATAGGCCAGATAGCGCTCTGATTATTGAATGGCGTGCATTGACTTTAGTGTTTCTTGATAAAATGGCACCTCTTATTCGTGAGAAGTTAGGTAAGTCTGAAGAAGAATTCCCTCTAGCGAAAATGCTAGAAGGGGGAACATGGTGGGCCGGCCGCCGGTTGGCGAAAAAACGTTGTGAATTAAGTTCGCCCCCCATTCAATTGGCCAGTGACGGTACAGTTTTTTAAAAGGAGTCGTAAATGACAGATAAGCAATATATTCAAGTTAACCATCCTGTTTTAACGCATAAGTTAAGTATGATGCGGAATAAAAGTACTCAAGCGCGAGAGTTTCGCCGCTTAATGAATGAAGTTGCCATGCATTTGGCGCTCTATGTGACAGAAGATTTAGAATTAGAGACCAAAAACATTGAGACACCTCTTTGCGCCACTCCTGCCAACTTTATTAAAAATTCTCCACTGGTGGTCTCTGTGATGCGTGCTGGTAACGGTATGCTTGATGGTGTTTTACAGGCGATCCCCAACGCCAATGCAGGTCATATTGGCATTTATCGTGATAAGTTTATTAAAAATACCGTTGAGTATTATTTTAAATTGCCAGAGACCCAAGAAAAGAAAGATATCATTTTACTAGACCCTCTCTTAGCGACCGGAGATACCGCCATTGCCTGTATCGATCGTCTTAAGCAATATAATGTCGGCAAAATCACAATGATGTCTATCTTAGTGAGTGGTCAAGGCCTAGAAAAACTTCACCACTTTCATCCTGATGTCAAAGTTTATGCTCTTAATAAAGAGGAAGGCCTTAACGACAATGGTTACCTTTTACCTGGCATTGGTGATGCCGGAGATCGCCTTTTCCAAAATATGTAGGAGATAACATGACCCCTTTGATAATTGGAATTGCTGGTGGTTCAGGCTCTGGTAAAACAACCTTTGCTCATCACCTGCATAAAATGTTAGGC
>JBFGZE010000059.1:0-21793 GCA_041586955.1 Bacteriovoracaceae bacterium | reverse complement strand
CATTATAAAAATAAACCTCCTGGTGGAACTACAAACTTTTCATCTCTTTTTCCTCTTTGGCCAAAGGGATATATGGAACAAATCTTTTCAAATATTGAAAAAAGGAGTGGAGTCCCTATTCATGTACTCGTTGAAAAAAATGTTAGTCTTTTTGCAACTTTTATCTCTCTCAAGAAAGCAAAACGTGGATTTTATGCCGTGATCCCCCCATGGTGGTAGTTTCGACACAATTTCAAGTAGGCGACCTGTACAATATTTATCAACAGTTGGTATTAGTAATGTTTGGCCAGATGACTTTCGCTGGTTTTGGGAATCTCAAGATTTTACAGCCTTTCCTCCTAAAGAGATCTTAAATCATGGCAGTAACTATATTACAGCAAGTCTTTAAAAATTTCTCTGAAGTAATAAGACACATGAGGTAAGCAATTGTAAAAAAAAGAAACCATTCTATTCGTCAGAAGTAGCAGATCTTATTATCGTAAGAGTTGTTAACAGCGTCTTTTGAGAATTCTTTAAATTTTACTGGTGAAGATGGGGTTTTTCAATATCGCCTTGACATTTACTAGCAAGATAGAGTTCTTCTTTGACTGATCCCATTTCAAACGTTCTGTAAAATCTATCTGTAACAAAAGGTTTTGTCACACTTTGTGACAAAACTATTGTATTAAAATCCCATTGTCCTTATTGTCACTTCAGAAATTATTCTTCAACAAGGAGGCCAATATGAAGATTCTTGTATAACAATAAGTTTCAGAGAACTTGAGAGCTGATTTATGACAAAGAAACCCCAAAAAGCAAAATAATGAAAGAAAATAAAGAAACATTTGAAGATATTCTAAAAAGCGAGTTCATCAAAAGAAAAAAGATGAACCCTAGTTATTCTCTACGTGGTTATGCAAAGAGCTTAGGTATCCAGGCATCCCCTTTATCTGCCATTTTAAATGGGAAGCGGCCTGTTACCAATAAGATGAAATATCGACTAGGTCTGGCGCTAAAGTTAAACTTAACCAATCTGGATCAAATCAAAACGAATCGGGAACTTTTGGCCAATTACCAAGGGGTTGTCGAATACAAACAACTTGATATCGATTCCTTTGAAATCCTTTCTAGGCCCTTTTACTTTGCTGTTTTAGAGCTGTTTGAATTACATGACTTCCAAGAAGACATAAAATGGATGGCAAAAAAACTATCGCTTTCAAACTTCGAAGTGAAGGATGCGCTAGAAAGACTTCTTAGAGTTGGGTTTCTCGAAAAGCTTGCTTGCGGGAGGATTATTCTTAAAGATGATTCTTATTTTACAACCTCGTTGATACCGGGGTTAACCGATGAATCAAGGAAAAGGATGCAAAAAAACATCTCTGCTCTTTCTATTGAATCTATTGATCAAGTATCAATAGAAAATAGGGAACATACTTCAGTCACCTTCGCTATCAATAAATCTGATCTAAACAAGGCCAGAGAAATAACGAATCAGTTCAGGGCCGATATGGCCAAGCTTTTTAATAAAAACAATAAAAAAACGGATGTTTACCAACTTCATATTGGTTTATTCCCTCTAACTAAATAAGGATTAATAAATGCATAATTATATTATTATGGTGCTATTCATTTTAAATCAATCAATCTTGGCCTTTGAAACATTTGGCGGTCATGAGTCAGGAGGTGGCACTGGCCTTGCTAAGAAAAAGGGCGCCCCGCCGATTCTTTTAGAACTTTTGGATTATGATCTTAACTTTCAAGATACCTTCAAAACAAACTCTAATCTTCCGATTAAAGACAAATCATTCTCTCCGGGACTGAGATTCCCCCTTGCGGATACTCAGAATACAGAAACTTACCAATTCGCCTTAACGCTATTAGATAAATGGAAAAGAAACTCACCTCAGCTTATTAAATTAATCACAGATTCTCTCGCGAATTTAAAAGTTATTCCTGTTGATGCTTACCTGACCGTAAACAAATTTGAACCCCTAGGTATCGACCCAGAAGTTTTATTAAAAAATTTTCCAAAGGCTAGAGTCCATCGTTTAGCAACCTATACCTATAGAGAGGGAGTTTACCTTTCCTACCCTCTTTTTAAAAAGCTGGGAGATTACTCACGAGCGGGATTATTCATCAAGGAAACTTTAAGGAGATGGCAAATACTTGAAAAGGTTGGGATGACTCCAACACAAATTTCACAATTAACAGCGGTGATTGTTCTTGGAAATCCTGATGAAGTTGGGTCTTTGGAAACGGATCAATTTATACCAATATCAAAACTTGGCCACATTTTGACTTATCAAAAGACATCTGCGTTTCTTGAAGATATTAAGGCTTATTTGGATCAATTTAAACGAAAAGTAAATCGTCTTGATCATGCTGAAAGATTCATCGATAATATTAATGATTTAGATGCGGCCATTATTAAGGCCTTGCAAGTAGAAAAGTCCGAAAAAACATTTTCATCACAGGAACAAATTACCAGACTTTTATGTATCAAACAAATAATTTTTGACATAGAAATTGTCCTTCTCTGGATTAAAGAGGGTGTATTATCAAACCAAGTTAAAGTCCTGGGAAAAAAGTTAAGTCGTCTTATCGATAAGAACTTGGGAATTGCGTATTCCAATTGGGCTCTTGATTCTCAAGATTTTATGAGAGCAGGAAATCCGCTAAATAACACAGTCCTTCTGACTACCACAAAAGTAAAGAGAAAATTAAAAAAATTTAAGTCGCAACTCATAAAAAGGAGCCGCGCAAATAAAAAAGGCGTCAGCTTATCAAAAATGAAACTCTACAAATACTAGATTATAGGCGATGCTTTTTATATAAAAAAATCTTGGCCTATTATAGTTTTTTCTAGCATTTGATCCAGCTGAGCCGAAATGTAACATCTATTACAGCAATCATCTCAGGCGATCAATTGCTTTTACGTATAGAAGTTAATACCTCCGTTTACATTCTTACTAAAATGGTAAGATATAAATGGAGGTTTTTTATGCTTAATCCAGAAACAGTTGTACAAAAAAAGATTGAGGTACTTGCCCATGCAAAAAAGTCAGGTAATATGTCATTTCATTTACTTATTGATATTATGGAATTTCAAGGCAGGTTTTCTATAAATGAAAGTATCTTTTTGAAAAAGAAGGAAAACAAGCTCTTGTATCCAAGGATCCTGCCCCGAAATCCTCCCGGGCCAAATAACTATTGAAATTGAAGAGAAAATTCTCTACTTAAGAAAAAAATATCACTTTGCCCAAGAGTAGATTTGTTGGTATTTTCTCATTATCACAACATTAAAATAAAATGCCTGTCTATAAACCCGGGCACCAAGTCCAAATAGTTGTTAAGCTTTCAACCTGCTATCAATATCGAAAAAAGTTCGTCACTTTCAATAATCGGCCATTGACTCCACAAGAGTCCGAGTTTTTAAATTTTATAAAAAACATACAATGGTAAATACTATAGATTTCATTACTCATATAATTAAAGAGTTCCCATTTAGAATTAAGCAAATTTGTACAGATAATGGCCATAAATTCCAATTAAGGTTCAGTTCTCACTTTTATGATTTAGGAATTGGGCACGTTCATATTAAACCTGGAACCCCCTACTTAAATGGAAAGGCTGTAAAATCTCACAGAGTCGACAAATAAAAGTTGTATCAATGTTTCTAACATAAGGGCGATGTTGATCTTTAAAAAAACTGAAACTTTGACAAGACCACTAAAACAACATAAAGCCTCATGCTGTCCACAAAGGAGACTCCCCTTTTGAAGTTTTTTTTGAGAGGATGAAAAAATTAAAATCACAGAAATTTAACTAGGTCCCCTTGACAGAAACACCTCTAGTATCGATTAAACGATTCTAACTCGTCCAAATATATTGGGTCCACATCCCCTCCAAATCAACTCGTAATTTAATAAATAGTAATGCTTTCAAGTAAATTTTAATCATCTAAGGGCTCTTTAGAGAGAGTTATATATTGGGTCACCTGCCCTCCTTTTACCAGCAAAAGTATCGTGTCACTACTCTTTCCCTTTTTCATTCCAACTTTAAAGTCTTTTACCGACCCTACCCTATATCGGTTAACTTCTTTGATAAGATCCCCCTCTTTTAATCCGGCCATCCCAGCGAGAGACATTTCATCAACGTGGGTAATCACAACTCCTTTCTCACCATCTGGAATATTATATTGCTGTCGTAATTGATGAGTTAAATCACCAACTTTAAAACCAAATTCATTGGTACCAAAGCTTTTTTTACCAATTTGATCATTCGTTTTTGGTATTTTTCCCAAGGTGATAATCTGCGTTTTAACTTTGCCATTTCTTAAAATTTTTATGGTCGCTTTTTTACCAGGAGGAGTTAATGCCACCATATTGCGAAAGGCACCCACCTCCTTTACCTGTTTGCCGTCAAACTCGAGGATAACATCCCCTACCTTAAGACCATCTTTTTGTGCCGGAGTGTCAGCACCAATATCCGAAATAAGCACCCCCGTTCTATTTTGCAAGTCAAATTGCAGAGCTAATTCACCGTCTATATTTTGTATATTGACACCCAAATAACCTCGATCGACACTTCCTTTTTCAATCAATTGATCCTTGATCAGTTTGACCATATTGATAGGAATGGCAAACCCTATTCCCATATAACCACCTGAGCGATTGATAATCGCTGTGTTCATCCCTACAACTTCGCCATTGAGATTAATTAATGGCCCCCCTGAGTTTCCAGGATTAATAGAGGCATCAGTCTGAATAAAATTTTCGTAATTGGCAACGCCCACGGAACTCCTACCAATGGCAGAGACAATACCAGCAGTTAAAGAATGGGTGAGGCCAAAAGGGTTTCCAAGCGCCACGACCCATTCACCGACTTCCAATTGATTAGAATCTCCTAATTTTAATATGGGTAAATTTTTCGCGTTTATTTTTAAGAGGGCAATATCAGAGTGCTCATCGGTACCTATAACCTTTGCCTCAAATAGACGGCCATCCAGGAGATTCACCATGACTTTATCTGCTCCGCCTATGACATGATGATTCGTCAGTATATGGCCATTTGCAGAAATAATAAAACCACTTCCCTGCCCTATCATAATATAGTCTCTAGGTACTGCACGAGGCGCATCTTTGCCATGAGGTAGACCTTTAAAAAAACGTTCAAAAAACTCATTTCCAAAAGGAAACCTCTCATCACCAAAGGGTTTAAACATTTGTATATTACCCTCTATTTTGTGGCGTTTTTCGACTTTTATAAAAACGACACCAGGCGACGACTCTTTCGCAATTTGAGAAAACGCCTTACCGAATTGTCTTAAACTCTCTATGCTTTTTTCAGAAGCAAAACTAGAAAAAGATAATACAAAAAATAAAATACTTATAATCTTCATATCAACTCCCTTTTGCGAAAGCTTTAAACGAGGTAACATAACGAAAATAACGATGCATAAATGTTGAACAATAAATTGTTGATCAATCAGTGATAAGTAAAATGACCTAATTTTTTCAGCGAATAAAGACTGCAAATTAGAAAACGTTTAAATTTAATTCATCATAGGAAAAGAGGGACTTGAAATTCCTCTATTTAAATTAAAAATTATTTTATTCAATACATATAGATTTTCCACATAAACATCAACACTTTTTATTATATAGACTAATAGCAATTAGAACTCACAACACATACTCATAGATAAAACTTTATTTGCTAAATAAGACTGACCCTATTAAGTTGCAATTTTTTCCGTTTGAGATTTTAAAATGCTAGCGACCACCGTGGGAACGATAGGGATATCACTTTTATTAGAGGCATTTTTCATGGCCTCACCTAAAGATTCATGGATTTTAACGAGTGGGAGGGAAACTCCCTGGTGCTCTAATAAAAGTTGAATATAACGACAGGCACGGTTTTCTAATTTTTTATTAGAGGCCCGTACAAAGGTCATAATATTATTTTGAATGCGCCCCATACGGCCCATTACTAATGTTGAATGAGTATTTAAAAGTAATTTTAAAAAGAGGTGGCCTTCAAAAAGATTGGATATCTCCTCATGGCCAAAACTTTCCTGTAAACCATCCAGTGAAAATTGAAAGTGAAAGTTTTGGTGATGGATGCCAAACGTAAAGAGGCGCAATTTCTGATCTCTTTTTTTAAATCCTTCCTCACTAATATCAAAACCCAGAAGTCGATCCCGCCCGGCCAAACGAATGTATTGAGGCCAAGTCAGGGTACGGGCCTGGCGCTCTAAGAGCTGAAAATAGGCATCAGGAGCATTATTCATGCCATCAATAGTGAGATAGCTTAAGCTGGAAACTTGCAATTGATCATCAAAGTTTTCAAAAGGAGGTAAACTAAATGTTGGTGAGCGCTCGGTGGTATCTGTTAAAACACAAATGGCAAGATCATGGGATGTGCGGTATTGAATATGCCCTTGCTCTTGATAGATTTGACTTTCTTTTTCAATGAAGGGTGCCAATTTCTGATAATCCCAGGTCGAAAATATACGCTCCAAACGTTCGAGTGCCGGTATCATTTGATGGTCTTCATAAAAAAGAGCTAAGGCGACAGCAGTCATTAACACGCTGGATGCCTGCAATCGAGTGGAACCTGTAATCGCCTGTGGCCCAGTGACTAAAGAAATCTTTGTAATCGCCTCATTCCCCAGCATCAATTGGCAGCGACGCAAACCAAGCAGAGATTCTTCGGGATTACAAAAGAGAAAGTAGGGTTTACGCTGGCAGACTTCAAACCCATACTGAGTGCCACCGATAACAAAAGACGTTTCACCCCCTTCCGTAATTCCCACCACCAGATCATTATCACTGAGACCTATATCTTGTAATTGTCGCTTACCAAAATCGGGGAAGTCTTCAAAAGATTCGATGGAATGGATGAGCGCTAAGTCACCGCCTGACATCAAAGAAATAATTTGCTTATGATAAGGGCAGCGCATTTTTCGTGCAATTGTTTCAAGACTTAGGCTTAAACGGCCAGTCGCACCACAGCCAATCAGAACCACACGGCCACCAGCTTGCCAAGTGGCCAAAAAATCTTGACGCATTTTTTTTAGCAGTGGCATTTGAGCGTGTAGGGTCGGGAAAATATCTTGATCGACTTTTTTCCATTGCTTAAGGGCCTTAGGCAAATCATTTTTGGCCCAATCAGAGAGGTTTTTTGTTTCGGGGTGGGCCTTTTCAGTAGTCAAATGGCCAAGCTTAAAGTCTGTGATTCCATCTTGGAAGAAGAGTGTATCCATTTTCAAATTATAGCGAAAATTATAAAAAAATGGCAAAAAAAAGGCCCAATGCTATTTATTGGGCCTTTCTCTTTTTTATTATGCTTTAATGTCTATTATTCGATAATTTCTAAAACAGAACGCTTTTTAAGCTTAGTGGATGCTGCATTAAGAATAGTTCTTAAAGCGCGAGCTGTACGCCCTTGCTTACCAATAACCTTTCCTAAGTCACTTTTATCAACTTTAAGCTCAATAACTGTCGTTTGCTCTCCAACAATCTCATGCACTTCAACATTATCTGGCATATCCACAAGAGATTTACTCACATAATGGATTAGATCTTTCAACTCGCTCATCACATTCTCTCTAGTTATTTCTGTCGTTTAATCTATTCTGCCTAATGAAAGACAAAAAGTCATTAACCTAATTGAATGTTATTTTTCTTAAGAAGAGTTCTAACGGTGTTAGACATAACAGCGCCTTTGCTCACCCAAGATGCGATCGCTTCAGTTTTGACATTATTCAAAACTTTTTCGTCTTTAGCATTTGGATCGTATTGGCCTAATTTCTCTAAAAAACGACCGTCACGAGGGTTTCTCTTATCTGTAGCAATAATTGTATATACAGGTCTGTGAACTCTACCACCACGTGCTAATCTAATTACAACCATTTAATTCTCCTAATATTACATTTAAAATCTACCCGGAAATTTAGTCAGTTCCGGTTAAGAAGTCAACCCATTAGGGCAAAATAGATACATTATTCTAAAAATATCCGCCGCCCCATGGCCCTTTCTTTTTGCCTTTTTTCTTCTTCTTGCCGCCCATATCACCCATTCCGGGCATTCCGGGCATTCCTGGCATTCCTGGCATTCCAGGCATTCCACCGCCTTTCATCATCTGCATCATACCACCCATCATCTTTTCCATTTGGCGGAACTTGGCCAAAAAGTCTCGTACCCCCTGCTCCGTATTCCCGGAACCACCAGCAATACGCTTGATACGACTCTCCTTAACCACTTTATAGTCCTGTCGCTCCTGCTTCGTCATGGAGCTAATGATAACCTTCATACGCTTCATTTCATCTTCAGCAGGGCCTAAGTCGCCGATTTGGCGTAAGGCATTCCCCATCCCAGGAATCATTTTAAGAACAGAGGTCATAGGGCCCAAATTATTAATCATTTCCATTTGCTTGAGAAAATCATCTACTGTGAATTTACCTTTTTCCAGGTTCTTCATCATATTCTCAGCTTCTTTTTGATCGATGGCCTCTTCCGCTTTTTCCACTAAACTGACCACGTCCCCCATATCGAGGATTCTCCCGGCAAGACGATCAGGATGGAAAAGTTCCAAATCCTTCATCTTTTCACCTGTGGAAATATATTTTATGGGAACTCCAGTGACATCGCGGATACTCAAGGCGGCACCACCGCGTGCATCTGAATCCATTTTCGAAAGGACAATCCCAGTCAGACCAACCGCCTCATGAAAGCTTTTCGAGACGTTAACCGCTTCTTGTCCAGTCATCGCATCAGCAACCATAAGAACTTCGGGATTAAAAGAATTGAGTGCCTTTTTAACCTCGACCAACTCGGCCATCAATTCTTGATCGACATGCAGTCGACCAGCGGTATCGAAAATTACCACATCACGTTTTTCATCTGTCGCCTGCTTGAGTGCCTGTAAGACAATTTCGGAGGGAGAAAGAGAAAGGTCTGAGTCAAACCAATCCATCTCCATGCTTTTGGCCAATGTAATCAATTGATCTTTGGCCGCCGGGCGAAAAGTATCACAGGGAACCAGGAGAACATTTTTTTTCTTTTTATTACGTAAATGGAGAGAGAGTTTACCTGAAAAGGTCGTTTTCCCCTGTCCATTAAGGCCGACAACGAGAACGGGGACGGGCCCAGGTCGCTCAAGATCCAGCTCTTCATTGGCATTTCCCATCACCTTGGCCAATTGGTCGTGAACAATCTTGATAAATTGCTCTTCAGGGTTCACGCCAGAGATTACTTTTTCTCCCAACGCTTCTTCTTTAACCAGGCCAATAAACTTTTTTACAACTTTAAAATTAACGTCTGCTTCTAACAATGCCGTGCGCACTTCTTTTAAGGCAGATTCAATATTACTCTCAGAGATTTTTCCTTTGCCTTGTAAATGCTTAAAGGCATTGCCAAATTTCTCACTTAAATTGTCAAACATATGGACCTCTATCCTCGATTATTCAAAAATCTCATCATACTGAAGTGCCACAAAAGTTCAAGCTGATATCTCCTCTGTTGACGCAGTGATCCTGGGCCGGTAAACCCAATTTATGCAGAAAACAAGGCCCTTTTCCAACGACTTGCAACAAAAGATTGATACCCTCAAGGCGCGCAGGCAAGCGATTCAATTGGGAAGTATCCCCTTTTCCTCTCCTCTCTTATTGGCCCCAATGTCCGCCATTTGCAACGCACCATTTCGGCTTTTGATGGAAGAATTGGGAGCTGGCGGCACTGTCAGTGAATTGATATCTTGCCATGGTATTAACTATGGCAACGTTAAAACTCGCCATATGCTCACCATTCATGAGCGCGAGGAAAATATTGGTATCCAATTATTTGGGGAAGACCCGGACGCCATGGCGGAATCTGCTAAGGTCGCACAAGATTATGGCCCAAAATTTATCGATATCAATATGGGTTGTCCAGTCCGAAAAGTCGTGAGCAAAGGTGGCGGCTCTGCCCTTCTCAAAGACACTAGAAAACTAGGGCATTATTTCCAAACCATTAAAAACCAAATTCAAATTCCATTGACCGTCAAAATTCGCACAGGATGGGATCAGGATAATATAAACGCTCCCGAAGTCATTCATATTGCCAAGGAAGAAGGTCTTGAATTCATCGCTATCCACGGCCGAACCCGCACTCAACAATACTTGGGTCAAGCGGATTGGCAATTACTAGAAAAGATGGCAGCGACATCACCCCTGCCCTTTATAGGTAATGGCGATCTCCATACGGCACAGATGGTGCGTGATCGCTTAAAGTCTACTCAATGTCAGGCCTTAATGCTAGGGCGTGGACCATTGCGGAACCCATTTCTCTTTTTGGATGCCTTTCATGAGGATTCCCACTCATGGTTTGGGCCCAAAGATTATTTGGAAATTATTAACCGCTTGGCAGACTATATAGAGGACTATTCAAACCACCCCCGTGCCTTGCAAGTGCAAATGAGAAAACTCATCGTTTGGTTTGCCGCCGGATTTTCTCGCGTTGCCAAATTTCGCGGCGAGATCTTTGCCACAAAAACATTTGATGAAACGATCCATGTCACAACTCAATACTTCCTAGAATTGGAGGCCGAGGGATTGCACGCCAAGAAGATTGATAATGAGAGACCATTTATGATGGGCGGTCACGGCTAACAATACGACATTTTTGTCTCTTTTTTTGAAAAAAAATTTAAATCCTTAATTTTAGTGTTACACCTTTTACATGAATGACAATTCTATCGAGATTTTGAATATTGCGATTGGTGTTTTTATAGGTGTTAATTTCTTGGGCGCCGTTTTGCTTTACCGAATAATTCCTAGGCCACCAAAGGCCTTGTTATTAAAAATAAAATACTGGGCTGCCATTCTCGTCATATTAATTGTTCAGGGAACTTTACAAAAAGGTACCGGGTCTATTCTTTTTTCACATGCCCTTAACTTCTTTCCGCTGGCGCTTTTTTGCCATTATATTCATCGATCAATTCAAGTTAATTTTCCAACCAAGTTTTTAATTTACTATTGGACAAGCGCCTGCTTGCTAACTTTGTTGATATTAAAATTTCCACCATTAACACTCTCCGTTTTTTGGCAAAGTATTCCGATTAACTCGACATTTCTTATTCTTATTACCCAAACCATTTGGAATGTATTCTTTAATAAAAAAGCGCGGCCCAATCAATTGGACCGGGCCAGTATCATTGTTATTACTTTTTGCATTATTGGACTTACTCAATTTTCTCTTTATCGAATGGAACCTGGTACTCATTTTTTAGTTTGGGTAGCAGCGTTCACCAGCTACATTTCCTTATCTATCCTACTATTCTGTCATGTCATTTATGAATTGGCCTTATTTGGAAGGCCCAACTTAACTGACTTAGTTAATATCCAAACAGAGAAACTTAAAACGGCGACAAAAGAAAAGGATTTACTCCTCAAAGTGGTTGCCCATGATACGTCAAATCCTATAAACACCATCATTTGGAAAACGAAAATGTTGCTCCAGCTTAATCATGATCCTAAACAAACTCACCTCATTAAAGATATTGACCGCCTCTGCTGTAAAGTTCGCTTTATCTTAGAATATATAAAGGAAACCCATCTCGGCATGGTTCAAAAAAAAATAGAGATGGGGCCAGTCAGTATCAAACATGCCCTAAGGGAAACGATTGAAGATATGAATGAACTATTCCTGAGAAAAAATATTACCATACATCCTCTTTTTGAGGACAAGGTAGATTTGTTTACCCAAGCGAACTTAGGAACGCTCTGCAATTCAGTTTTAACCAATATCCTTTCCAATATTTTAAAATTCACCCCTCCAGAGGGGAGCGCCTATATTGATTATGAATTGCTACCAAATGGAAAAATTAAAATCACCTTTAAGGATACGGGAATTGGGATCCCTGCAGAAAAAATAAAACATATAAATGAAGGGGAAAGCATACTCTCTAGTCATGGAACGATGGGAGAAACGGGAATGGGACTGGGACTGCTAATCTGCAAAAATTATATTGATCAATTTGATGGTTCCCTGGTCATTGAATCCTCAACGAATGAGGGTCAATCAGGAACCACCGTTCATATATTGTTAAACCAAATTGCGGCACCATTATAACCGATCCTATTTTTTTACCAAGATTTGGCGATAGACAACGGCGCCATCACTCCTAATCCAGCATCGGCCTGATTTAATCGTTTCGTATTTTCCCTCTTTTAACCCCTTAGAGCTTAGTGATAAAATCTTTCTATGAAAAAACCTACGACACTTTTATTTATTTTTACTGTTCTCATTATGACCTTATCCGCTCCGATATCTGCCTTTTTCGTTATTGAGCCCTATATTTCCATGGGCGCCGGTACCGCAGATGCTTCAGAAGCTAACGCTGGAGTCAATTACGACCATGATGCCCTCTTATTTATGGTGGAGGCCGGTGCTCGCGGCGGTCTTAATATTTTCGGTCTCAATTTTGGTGTTGTTGTCTCGCGATCAATGATCCAAGTTGATGGTAGCCGCGAAGAGATAAGCGGGTCTATTCTCAGTACCAAAACCTATAACGATACTCTCCGCCAAGACCTCTTTGGCCATTACCTTGGGTTTAACTTGGGTAGTTTTCGTCTATGGGGTGAGTATTACCCAGATATCAAAGGAAAAATGACCTATGCCGAGGATAAAGAGGCCAATATTTGGGCCCATAATGATACTTTAAAAGGCGAAGGTTTCGGCCTGGGATTGGGGTTTTTTGCCCAAAAATATATCAGTAGTGCATTGGTCTTTAAAAAAATCACTTATGAAGAATATACAATGGGAGGTCAAAAGGTGATTCTTCCAAGCTCACAATATGGCCAGTATGAAACTTATCAAGTTGGACTTCAAGTCAGTTTATATCTCGACTTAATGTAAGAACTTAAATCACCATCAGTATTATTTGAAGGTTTTTTCAATAAATTCTAATGTGGGCCCTTACTAGGTGCCAACCACTCAATGGCCATTTCTATCTTTCAATTGAAAATAAAGCGATGAATATTCAATCACTTATATAAATTAGCTAAATATTTCAATAATGATAACCGATAATTTCAGTCGAGAGTGTTATAATGAAAATGATGATGGGTTTAATAATTCTATTTTTAAGTCTGAATGCCTTTGCTAAAAGTGAGGGCCAGAACTGTTCCACTCTCCGAACCAGGGCCTTAAACCTTAATGATCACCGCACTCAAACCCAATTTAATGGCACAGGTGATCGCTTGGCCACTTTAGAGAAAGAACATGATCAGCTAACGGCCCAAATTAAAATCCTCCAGGGTCTCAAAAAAATAAACGACGATTATCATACCATGATTGCCGCACTTCGAAGTGGCCGTCAAAAAGAATTGGCCGATTTTGAAAAGGCCAATCAATTTTTTACCAAAGCACAAAAAATTGTCCCGGGAATGCGGGCCCTTAATCATTTGCTAGAAGAACTCAAAGTCGATCGCAATCAATTTAAAGATAAGGACGGTCAACCACTCCCTTTTTCTGATGTCATTAAGAATTTTCAAAGTAAATGCCTTGGCAAAAACAAAAATGCACTTTGCCAAGGAATCAATGATACTAAAGCACCCCACCATCAATTGGTGACAAGTTTTCTCAAGGCCTATCATTATGCCCATCATGAGCATCCCAAACAAAAGGGAAATGCCCTTTCAAAGTTTTGGAATAATTGGCATCGTGGTAACGCCGTCGAGAAATATCTTAGTATTTTAAAGTCAGGCGTACCAGAGTCGGTCTTTCATGAAACGACAAATGGCCCTGAACAAAAAATAAAAAATCTTTTTGCCGGAATCCGTCTCTGCATTCAAAGTCAGGCAGTAGAAGGTAAGGCCGATAGTATTGATTGTCGCAAAAAGAAAAAGGCCTATCAAACCCAGGTGAGTGCCTACGCTCAAAACCTGAATAAGGGCCTAGGCCTAGATCTGAGTGATCTTGAAGAATTATCGTCCATGCAATCAAAATGGAATTATACCAGTTCTCATATCAAAGAATTAGATGTCGATCATATCAGACGTAAGTTGCCCAATCACCAAAAAACAAATGCTGAAAAGATTGCCGCCACAATGGATATAAAAAGAGAGGCCGCCATCTCTTCCCTTCTTAAGTTTAATACTCACCTTCCTACCAATTCACGCAATGAATACTTCGAGCGCCAACAGAAAAAAAGTCAACTTTCTCTTAACGAAAGAATTAAACAGATTAATGACACCGTCAAATCATTATTATCAAATCACCCTAATCTTCCGCCATTGTTAAAATTTAAAAATAAGAAGACTGCTCAATATGAAGCTGAAGATTTGGCAGAAATTGCGAAGGCATTTCGCAACGATAAGGCCAAGTTAATGGATGATCGTATTAAAACTTTAGAGGCCCAACGATTGGGACTTGAGGCCCGTATACGCAAAGTCAAACAATCCAAGGATTACCAAAACGCCAATCAATTGCTCCAATTGGCCCTCAATCAATATTTTGACCAATGCACAAATGAGGATTCCTACGCGCACCAGATAGTGGAAAATTTTTGTCGCCAAAAACCTGCCTCCAAAGAGGTCGGCCTGACCCGCT
Organism: Bacteriovoracaceae bacterium; assembly: GCA_041586955.1. Classification (GTDB taxonomy): domain Bacteria; phylum Bdellovibrionota; class Bacteriovoracia; order Bacteriovoracales; family Bacteriovoracaceae; genus JBFGZE01. The sequence continues at coordinate 7,220 of JBFGZE010000059.1, read as the reverse complement.
TTATCGGTGATTTGAAAAAAATTAGCAATCATACTATTAACCGAGAAAAGGCCGGTGACCTTGATAATATGAAAGATAATTGTCATGACTTGGCCAAATCAATGGATCGCAACACCTTTGACCAAAAATACCTACGAATGTGTACCGATATTCGCAAACAAGCAATCATTGCGCGTGAGCGCAGCGTTTATAAAAAACGGGCAGGCCGAACAAAAGGCGGTCCCAATCGCCAAAACTACGATATTATTTACGATGAAGATGGTGAGGTGGAGCACGCTTTTAAAAAAGATTCATCAAAATGGGTAAGGCCCGCTAAAGGAGTGGCCTCTGCCCTTTTAGGCAGTGTCCCTTTTATTCTTCAAAATGGGAATATGAGAAAAGATATCGAATTAAAACGTCAATATGGCCTTTACCAAAAAAGTCGCAATTCATGGATGGCCCATTACCAAAAGGCCTTATGGTATCAACACAGTAGATGGTATTTGGCGAATCTCAATTCTTCGGGACAATATTTTGGTGGGGCAGATCAATATTATCAATTTGACCCAGGCCATTCGCCCACGACCTTCTCGACAGCTGGCCAGGGTTTTGATTTTGGCGGAAACGCACCTTTCTCAACTTCACCAATAACCCAATAGTTCAACTGGGATTAAATGCCCTAAATAATGGGCATATTTCCCATCAATTCAGCATCATTTTCCAAAAGCTCACGTCAATAAATAGGCCCGACTTTTCATCTAACATATTTAAATAAGGGAGCCCAATCTCAAAAACCAAATAAACAACTAAAGAATCGCATTTATGAATGATGAGGAAGCATTTTCCGCTATAAAATAGATAAGTGCTTATTTTTTAAACATTAAGGCCCTACCTGACGACAAGAAAGTTGACCTCTAGGTTATTAAGGCCTTGATTGATATTGGTAATTTGGGACAATGAAAAGCTCATCAACGATACTATTTTTAATCTTGATATGGATCTTAGGATCTTGCGTTCCCCAGTCCCCTAATACCAAAAGACGAAACTCTCAAGGCATCAAAGAGGCAAGTCCCGGCAATGAGGATAATACCGCTCCCGAATTTACCAGCGACATTTTTTGGTATGCTCAAGGGCAAACAGTCGAAGGTCAAATTACCATTAATGAGGACACACAAACTGTCGTTTACCTGCGCGGTTCGTCAGTCCATCATTTTCTTACCCAAAATTCTAATTATGCCAATACCTATTGCTTAGTCATGGATCAAAATATGCCTGGGGCCAAGCAACAAATGCGGGCGCGCATCGTCCCCATTAAAATTAAAAACTTTTCCACTAATTCTGAAGAATGGCTAATGCGTGTCGATATTCCAGAGAAAACCGCTAATACCAATACTTGTTCTGGTACGACCAATCAACTTAGTAGTAGCGGATTAATTCTAGGAACTGTCAACTCGGCCAATGCGGCCTATGCGCCAACCGAATTATGTACGACTTGTACGGGCAAAGCAGTCTCCACTTTTATTTCACTTTATCAGTATAATTCTGGTGCGCTAACGATTAATGATTTCGTCCCCCAAGAATCTTTGAACCTCTCGGCGCTTTCGATTAGAGTGGACCTCCAAAGTAATTCAACGACACCTATTTCCCAATGTACGAATAGTTCTTGCCAGGCAAAGGGCTTTGATTGCTGCTTAGAAGGTCAATGTGCTAATGATAGTGCGATTAAAGCAACTGCAAGTAGTGATCCTGATTACACCCAGGCCCTGGCCGAGGTCAGTGCCAACCCCGCTGCCTTTGTCAAATGGCCTAATATTTATTTTGTCTGTGGCACCAATATCCCCGTAACTCCCACTCCAACGGCGGCACCTGATCTTCAGGCCACCGCTGATGCCCGTCTCTTAGACTTATTGGAAAAATATTATTGTTTAGAGGAAGGTAAAAAAACAACTCCGGATTACGCCACCGCCAATGTTTGTCTTCCCACGAAAGATCAAACCGCCCATGATACCATCCAACAAGAAGTTTGGGCGTTGTGTGGCTGTCAAGCGACACCCTTTCCCACAGACCCGGCAGATCCTATTTGTCCTGATTTTGGCCTTAAAACTATCACCAATACCTCAGGTTCCATTATTGATGTCATCTGTGATATTCCCCCAGCAATACCTGAGCCAACACCCTTTACCTCTCTCAATACAGGTGTTCCTAGTCGCTCAGCGCCTCATCGCTTTTTTAAAGCGACAGATGGCAGCAGTGTTGATGATATGAGTACCATTGCTGGCCAGGCAATCGAACCAGAAGGGACCCCCTTTTATTATCTTGATGAGTCCAATAAAACAGAACCGGTTCAAGGCGCCTTTAGTATGAATGCTATCCTAGGCCAATTTTCAACTGAATTAAACCGCGCTTTGCCCGCCAAAATGATTAATGTCAATTATGATGAAACTTATATTATTCGTGCTACAAGTGGCACCTATACACCATGCCCTACTTGCCGTGCAGACTCATGGTTTGCCACATTTAGCGCCTTTCCCTCAAGCACTATGGGATATGGACTTGTGGCGAAAGGATATTCCACTAACCGTCAGGCAATGGAGCTAAATACCAACCGCGGAAATTATGAAGACACAATCTTTGGTCGCGCCTGCTGGCTGCCACCCACCATGCTACCCTTTTCTCACCAGAAAAACTCGGATATCAATACCCAGAGACGAAACCGTCTCACCACCCAGGCCAGTATGTGGGTCAACGGTTACCAACGAGATTGGTTTGGATTTAATAAAGGTGCCCTTATCGGCTCCTTCGACGGAGTTCGCTGGTTTGCAATCGGCCAAGGTCGTCGCGTAAGGGCAACCTCTAATAAACTATTCTTAGCGGTTAATGCCGCTTATGCCGACCTCGCCGACCCCACTGATCATGTTGTTAGTATTGTCGCTGATGTGGGTGGTAATCCCAATCTCGATTACGATTTTAACCCTAGTTTAGATTATGGTGACGCCTCCCAAAACCAAGGTGCGACTTGCCAACATTGGCATCAATGCAAGGTTGACTCAGATTGTGTGGCCAAATTAGGATGGGAATATACTTGCCTTGATACCAGCGAGTACCGCAGCCGGTGGCCCAAATTTGATATTTACGGGGCAGAAATCGCCAATGAAGAAATCAGTGAGGCCCGCTATAATGACATTATTTTTGGCAATATACCATCAGGCTCCAACAAGAGATGTGTTTACCGCGGCAAGGGAGCTCCTTGTAAACGCGATTACACGACACTTTCTGCCAATGACCAAAAGCAATTCGCCTGCGCGCCTAATTATTATTGTGAGGATGCTGATGCCGGTCGTTTTAATGATAGTATCTCACGGGAACCGGCTCCCTTTGATGCTTTTCTTTTTGGCCAAGGATCACAAGTTCTTGGACGGCCTAAAACCTATGTTGGTGCCGGTAATAACTTAACCAACGAAACGGTATCTAATATTCGCTATAACGCCAGTATTTTCGCCACCGACACCACTGACTTTGGCCTTTGTATGCCGGGTAAGCGGCTCACTTCAACCCTAATCGAACAACACCGAGACCGCGATAGTAGTAAACGCGTAGATTATATCAATCAAATAAGTTCTTGTGACTCTACTGCCACCGGTTCCTCGCGAGTTGTCACATGCCCACTTTTTGAAATGGAAGAAAATCAAACCGAGGAAAAAGGCGATTATATTCTTTCGGCGACAAATATTATAGAACGCCACCAACAAAATGCTTGCGGTCAAGAGTCTCAACGAGTAATTAGCAGCAGTACCGAAAATACTTTTAAATTAATTGAATTAGAACGACTCTCTTCAATTATTAATATTAGCGATCCTTCTTTGGCCCAAGATGCTTGTTATAGAAGACCTGGTTCCTATTGCCACACGGATCTCGATTGCCAGCCCAATATCCTTCATAGCGATAAGGCCAATTTTTTCAGCAATACCTATTTTGGTGGTACCGATGCCGAAAAATATTATTGGCAAGAAAATATGATTTGCTCCCAGGCGCAGGCCAAACCGGCGCTTCAGGATAGTGATTATTTTGACTACGACCTGACTCTTAATCGCTGCTGCCGGGAAGTTGGCCAAAATATGACCATGTTCACTCAGGACGACAATAGCATTATTCCCGATAACCTCAATAACACAGGCCTTGATGTAGACCTCTTCCCTTATGACGGACCGTCAGCAACAGGGCGCTATTCTCGTTATGTTGTCGCCCAACCACAAGATGGCCCGTTTAGTACCACACCATATGCTCAATCTCCCATCGTTGAACAAAATACTGTTCCACGCCAATTCCAATGGAAAACAATCAACGACACTGGCAGTAAATCATGTTGTGGCGGTGGTTGGATTCGAAAATTCGCTGATGGTACGAATAATTGGAAGAATAAAAATAGACTTTCTTTGAACCCTAGTAGCTTTACTTGCCTCAACTACCAGGCAGACTACCCCATTAACAATCCAGTCTCAGTCGATGCCGACAATTATGCCAAGGATTTTGATCGACTCTGCCTATCCCCAGCTGATGGGGGCTGTGTTCAAAAACCTTTCATTGGTCCATCGGGATATACCATTACCAATCCGACTAATTTACCAAGTACCACAGCAACATTAGATACATCTCCTACCACCAACCCTCTTAGCGGAGGTAGTTTATTGCAAACCTTAAGTGTCGACGTGCCTTATATGCCACGCCCTTTTAAAAATGTCGATTATATTGGCGACACAGGAGATGCCGGTAAACCTTATAATTATTTTAAAAATCAAACTATTGCCGGGGAATACAATCATCACGCAATCAGTCTCTACCTACCAATCTATATTGGTGGCCGTGAGAATATTACTGCCGTCTCGGTGCGCTATTTTGATAATGCCGGCAATGAATTAGTTCCGGCCCCGGCCATCGTTTACACAGAAGTCCCCGGATGTGATATTGAGGGCACGGACTCGCCACAAAACCCCAACGGTGAATTGGCAGCCGACCAATGGTGTATTGAAAACGATGCTGCCACAGGCAATGCAGACATTTTTCATATGCGCGTAGATTCTACCCTTTTGATCGCAGCTAAACCCTGGGCATACGCTGGTGTAACCATCACCTATAACGTTCAAAATAATTCAACTTATTGTTATGGAGATTTAGCGACAGCAGGCGCTTGTACCAATGGTGCCGTTGATACAACCCGCAATGGTATGGTTCCAGGCAATGACTTGTATTATTTAACTAAATTATCGCGTTTAGAATTATTAGGTATACCACAAATCATTTACGAGCCCATTTATTGCAACTCAGATCGCTCTCAATTAGTCCCGGGTATTTTCGATTTACCGGCAGACACACGAACCGCTTTTGAAGCTGCGGCCTTTGACTATAGCAATTTAGTGAACTCCAAAGAGTTAAGCGAAATTTACGATAACACTAATACAGGTGATGATATTTCCAATAATGACTTTGGTGCGGCCATTATTCCACCACAAGTCGTTTATCAAGATGATGTTGCTCTACCTGCGATATTTAGCGGTCATGAATTTATGTGTTGTGTTCCCCTTGGCCATGAAACGGTCGGCGCGAGTAAATGTTGCTCTGGCCATATGGCCAGTAAAAATGGCAAAAATATTTGTCTACTGCCAGATGGAGTTGACCTCCATGTTTATTTCAATAAATTTGTTTCCGGCGAAGGCATGGGAGAAGACCTCCCTCTTGGTGGCCTTCTTGATGCTGACTTTATTCCAGAAACAGGTGAGCCTAAAATGAGCAGTGGCGTTTATAATAAAATTCGCACTCTGGGCGAAGAGTATTGCGAATCAGGATCAGTGCGAAAGGGCTCTGCTTTTGGCTATTTCATCGCCGAACCCAATAATGGTACCTTCGTCCAGCAAGGCAGCATTGAGGACAGTAAATTCTATAGTATCGTCGACTCTATCTTCGACAATGATGCTAATAATGGCACCGGTTATGCACCTTTTGTCCAGGGCGCTCGCTGGGATCATCATTATTACTGTGAATAGGCCTTTGGCTTGACTAATCATGTCGCATCATGTTTCATGAGCGCATGAAAATAGCACCCCTAATAACTCTCTTTTTCCTTTATATTTCAAGTATATATAGTGCCAGGACCGCCTATTCCTGTATTCACCCTCAATGGTGCAATAACGCTCTCGTGGCCCTTAAGAAATGTCGACCTTTAAACTTTACTCTCAAAGAGATGACTCCTGATCATAATATCGACCCCCATCATATGGAATTAAGTCCTAAGCAAATCAAATTGATTCTCTCCATGCCCAACCTTATTTTACCTCATTCTCATTTAGCACCTTGGCTTAAAGGCATTAAAGAACAGAGAAAACAATTGAATCAAACCACTTTTGAATTTCCGAGCGAGCAAGAAAAAGGTAGGCCCTTCGAGCATTTTTGGCTACACCCGAGTCGATTATGCGAAATGCAAAAAATGATGGAGAAAACTCTTTGTCATTCGTCTGGGCCAATATCATGTGATAGTAAACAGCAATGGGCCTCCCTCAAAACTCTAGCGTCGAAATGGCAAGATCATCTCTTTGTTCTTACTCATGATGCCCTATTACCACTTTTAAAAGAACTTAAACTTAAAACATTAGTCCTCAATGATCATCATGAGGGAGAACTAGACCCCAATGCTTTAAAATCGATCTACCGCTCTTTGCAGAGCAAGACTGCCATGGTGGTTATTAACGAAATAGGCAACCCCATTCCTGATAATCTTAAAATTCAATTAAAAAACTTTCCTCAAATCACAATTAATCCACAAGGGGGCCACCCCGCGCGGCCACAGAAGGTTCTTTTGGACTTTATAAAACAATGGGAAGGTCTTAAAAGATGAGTGACATTGTCATTAGCAATCTTTCATTTTCCTATGATGGCCACGATTTCATCATCAAAGATATATCAACAAAAATTCCTCAAGGAAGCTTCCTAGGAATTATTGGCCCCAACGGTGGCGGCAAGACCACCTTCATGAAATTATTATTAGGACTTTTAACGCCCCAATCTGGTACTATTAACTTCCCAGACAACCATGTCATTAGCTATATTCCGCAACGGAAAACCCTTAATTTTTCCTTTCCCATAAATGGCAAAGATTATCTAAATCTTAATCTCAAAAAAAATGAACGAATTCTCAGCTTTGAAAAAGTCAAAGAATTATGTGGCCTAAACTTTGACCTAGAGCAACCCCT
>JBFGZE010000058.1:0-21958 GCA_041586955.1 Bacteriovoracaceae bacterium | reverse complement strand
GTTTTTTTATGGAAAAGCTCCTAGGGGTTCATAGGGATAAGTTATTGCCCGAGTTCGCTTTCACCACATTTGAAAAGTGGGCCTCGATAGCTGGTAAATTTAAGATAGAAAAAAATGTGGAAGCAGTATTATTTCAAACGTGTTATGTGCAAAATAATGAGCCATCTATCGGAAAAGACACTATGGAAGTTTTGGAAAAACAAAATGGTGTTAATATCGCCTGCGTAAAAGGCCTTAAATGTTGTGGAATGCCATCTTGGGAGCATGGTGATCTTGAAACGCTAAGAAGTAATGCCAAACATAATATTGACCTTCTTTTACCTTATGTTGAAAGGGGAGCAAAAGTTCTATCGATTAATCCAACTTGTGGAATGATGATGAGAAGGGAATATGTCTCGCTTCTTCCTACGAAAGATCAAAAAAATGCAAAAAAAATTAGTGAGGCCTGTCAGGATCCGTCGGAGTTTTTATGGTCTATACGAAATGAAGAGCGATTCAATAGCGATTTTAAATCAACACCGGGAGATGCTATTGGCTACCATGCTCCCTGCCACTTAAGAGCACAAGCGATTGGGTTTAAAGGAAGAGACCTCTTAATGAAAATTCCAGGGGTCAAACTTAAAATGGTGATGGAATGCTGCGGCCATGACGGTACTTATGCTATGAAAAGAGAGAGTTTCGATACTTCTAAAAGAATTGGTGAAAAAGCTTTTCGTGCATTAAAAAAAACACACACTGAAATTTGGGCAACGGATTGCCCTTTGGCCGCCCTTCAGTTTACTCAACATGCTGGGATCAGGCCTATGCATCCCATGTCTATATTGGCCAAGGCCTATCGAGAGGATGGTTTCCCACGCAAAGTACAAAAAAATGGAGTTAAGGAATGAGAAAAGTTGGACGAATTGAAATATTGGATTATGTCACCTACTCGGAAAAGAGAGATCAAATTCGAGTCAATTGCCTAAAGGAGAAAAATAAACGAAGAGTCTCTTTGGGTGAGAATTTAACCTTTCTTTTTGAGAATAAAGATACTGTTCGTTATCAAATTCAAGAGATGATGCGTATAGAAAGAATTATTAAGGAAGAGGCCATTTTACATGAAATGGCAACCTATAATAACCTTCTTGGGGATAAAGGGGAGCTTGGTTGTACATTATTAATTGCGTTTGATGATCCGAATGAGAGGAGAATTAAACTAACTGAGCTAATCGACTTGCCAAAGCATATCTTTTTGGAATTTGCTGATAAATCGAAATCCTATGCCCGTTTTGATGCTAACCAAGTTGGTGATCTTAAGCTTTCAGCAGTTCAATTTCTAAAGTTTAAATGCCCATCACGTCCTATTAAATTGGGATGTGATCATCCTTTAATGAATAATATTGTAAACTTAACTGAAGAACAAAAAGAAATACTGCAACAGGATTTAATGATCTAGATTAAATTGATGAAATCAAGCTCGCTGGTAATCGCCAAAGTGATAAAGCCTTATCCAAGATATCATAAATAGCTATAGCAAAAAACGACTCCTTTTCGCCCCCATTTTTATGGCGATTCTCATTTTAATCCTCCTTGCACAATATTGCCGCTGGTCGGGAGTAAAAATAGAAAAGATTTCAAGCGAGAGATTTGTCTGAATTTGGGCGGTAAATGTTTTTTGTTTTATTTGTCGTCGATATTATTTATACTTTTATGATCTATGAGAAATTTGACTATTATGATTACCGCATTTTTTCATGCCTGTATTCTCGGGGTTGAGCTAGATACCAATCAAGTCCAGAGCGAGCAACCACTCAGTCGCTTTAAACGCAATTATGTTTTAGTTGGAAAACCAGATGCTAAATTACAATTTAGTTTTAAATATGCGGCCCTTCGAAGCACCAATCTTTATGCGGGTTATACTCAGCAAATGATTTGGCACGTCTGGAATTCATCACGACCTATTCAAGATGTTATATTCGCGCCAGAGATTTTTTATCGAGTTGATTTAAAGAAAAACTGGGCGCCTTACTTAGATTTGGGGATCTATGAGCATAATTCCAATGGTCGATCGGGGCAAGAGTCGAGGTCTATTGATAAAACTTATATCCGTCTGGCCTTAAAAGGACAATATAGTGGCGGTTTAGAAGTTACTTGGAAGTTAAAATTATCCGCCCTTTACGGAGAAGAAGAATTTAATGAGGATCTAGATCAATATATTGGTTATCTTGAGAGTATGTTAGTGTTGACCAATATTTTTCCATATTTTTTACAAGATGAGCAATTATACTTCCGTGTTTATACAGGGAAAAAGTTTTCAGCATTATTTGATGATACTGGTGGTGGTTACGAGTTAGGTTTTAATTTTCGTTTTTTAGGAGCGAAGTTATTGCCAACATTCACCATTAATTATTTTCGTGGTTTTGCTGAAGGCCTGCTCAATTTTAGAACCAAAACCAGAGCTCTACGCGCAGGACTTACACATCGATTTTAAAATTGAACCCTGAGGTTTAGGCCAAAAGACCGTGATCTTTGTAATTTGAAATGATCGTAATATTTGACCATGCTAAAAAAACTAAAATCCAAATTATCAAGCCTCAATTTAACTAAACCCGAGGGATCTAGCTCTCTGTTGAAGAAAATATCAAGACCTAGATGTTCTGAGAGGTAAAGTCCTGTTCCCCATTTCCAGGTTTGCCTGACATCATAATCACCGCCATAGAGTGGGGAGTAGAGGACAAAGAGATCCCAAGAGTGAAGAATTTTATTCTCCGATGGTTGAAGAAGATTAGCACTTCTCGCCCCAAGATTGACCTCCCAGTAATTAAGATCATTATCCACTAGAGGAATGGAGTTCAATTCTAGTAAGAGTTCATACCAAAGGCCATTATATTTTGCTTCTAAAGATAATTCAAAAAACCATACCCAAGGACGTTTATTTATTTTAAAGAGATCACTCTTGGCCAAAAGATCACCGGTGGTGATTGTTTTTTGAATAATCCGTCTGGGACCTAGGGACAATTTGGGGGTTAATTCAAATGAATTATCAAGTTGGTAGCGATAAGAAGTAGAACTATAAAAATCATAAAAGAGGAAAGTTTCTAACTCCGGAAATACAGGGTTATTGAGAATAAAAACTTCTCCAGCGTTAAAGGAGAGTTCTTGGGTGAAGCGTCCCCAATTTCCGCCTATAGAAATCTTGGTGGCAGTATCAGTAGGTTGACCGTAACTTTCATTGATTCTTTTTTGCATCAGGGGCTCATTATCAGAAGTAATATCATCGAAAAGTCCTGGTAATTCCCCATTTCCTACAACCAGGAAGTTATTTTTAAAGGTGTAGTTCATTTTTTTGATCTGCACAGGTTCTTGTCTAAAAAAGGGTAAAACCCATTTTTCTATTGTATTTTGAGAGGAGAGCCTTAGGAGCGATGATTGAATATAATTGAGTGGTTCTCCCGCATGTAGAGTTCTCCCTCCTAGTGCAGAAATAAAAACAATCAAAAGGTTTATTAATATTTTAATTGTCATTGCCATTCCAGAGATAGAGTTTCTCCTCTAATTCCCTGACCAATAGACTTAATTTGGTATAGGACTTTGAATAATGAGTTTCAATAAAACCTAAATCTTCCAAAAGAGCAATGATAAGAGGAGTGGTAGGGGTGGATGGCATTTGATTCGTTTCTTCAATTTTAATTAGAATGCGGTATAGTCTTTTTAAGTTGATCAGGAGTCTGTAGACATAAAGATTTCCCAGATAGAAATTTCGCAGTTCGGGATCACGCCTTTTAAGGGCCTCACTCTTTTCTAGGCCCATGAGCGCATAATTGAAAAGTTGAAAGAGTCTATTATCAAGGTCTGGAATTATGGCCATGACTTGGTGAAGTCTTTCGTCACTAAAGTCAGTTTTGATATGACTTTTAGCATTGTTTATTATTTCATAAATACGATTGCTATCGAGTTCTAGGAAACCAAGATAAGCATAGGCCAGCAAATCGTCTTTGCCTTTTTCTTTCAAAATACGGGGAGGTATTCGCCTTAGGGTATATATGGCCTCTAGATATTGTTTATTATTAAGATAGGCTTCGGCCTTCGCAATATGGCCAATTTCTTTTTGCTGACGATCCTTACCGCACCCTGAAAGGGACAAAAAGATGGCGGAAATGGAAAGAATAAGGAGATAGGTCTTCACTTTAGGTCCTCGTTTTTGCGCAGGGTGTCATGTTGCTTGGCTGCCTGCATTGGGGAGCCCATTTTGTTGTAATGTTTACAATAAAAATTATTGACGATTTAAGTTGTTGGACTAAGGGAAGAGATGTTTTTAGAGTGCGGGTATGCAAAAGATAAAGGCCTTTAATTTATTGCTATTTTTTCACCTATTCATTGCGAGTTCAATTCTTCAGGCCGCTACCCTTTCAGCAAATGAGGTGGAGCAAATTATTGATGAAGTGGAGGCGCTCTGGCTTGGGCCCAATGGGTTTATGCGTCTTGGCCCTAGGGGTGGGCCTTTTGAATTTGATAATGAAAACCCTATTTTGTTTACCAGTGAATATCTTTTTTTACTCCATCGATTAGGAGGCCTCCAAGGTAAATTTAAAGAGCGTATGTTTCATTATATAGAAGAGAAGGTCGCTTTATTAAGAATTGTTCCGGGACTATTTAATCGCAGGCCTGAGTCCTTTGAGCGTCACTTTAGTCGAGACGAACAAATTGGCCTTATTGTTTTAGACTATCTTTTTGATTATCAACTAGGTTATTGCCGGGAGCTCTATCATTATGGAATAAAAAATGACTGGCTATTTGATAATCAAGGTTATGGTGGAAGAGTCGTTTATAATAACCAAAATGAAATGATGACGGCCTTAGAAAGATATCTAACTGCCAAACGGCAACCCGGCCTTACGGCCTTAGTTTCGCTATGTGCAAGTGAGGTAAATCCCTATCCGATGAGGCCTTGGGAATTAAGAGTGATTAATATGGCCTTAAAAATTACCTCAAAGCGACCCGCTCATTTAACCAGTGGAAAAATTTTGGCCTTTTTGAGTCTGGAGGTCATTAAAGATAAATCCCCTCAAATTAGAGCATTACGGGCCGCCTTTTATAAAAAATTAAAGCTTATTTATAATAGTGATTACTTTATGTATGAGATATTTAAAATATATTTTACCCATGAGCAACACCCCATTAGAAGACTCTCTCGTCATCTAAAGTTTAATGAGGACTTCGATAAGCCCTTGTAATTAAAATAAGTAACAACATGAAATTGTAAAGACTTCACTCTACTCGTGGCAAATCCAGGGGAGAGGTATGGTGTTACCGATTAATGATGGACTTTGGCACCGAGACCAAAGAAGAAGAAATGGCATTTGGGTGCCAAACTGAATTTCATCTTTTTGACCAAACCGGAGAGTTAAAATGAAACATTTCATCACAGGCTGTCTTTTACTTTTATCATCAAACTCATTCGCTTCGATCTTTCTTTCATGCGGTAAATTTAATATTCGTCTTATAAATAATGATAATGGATTTGTTAAAATGAGAGTGACGTCAAATGGTAAGCGCATTCGCCCCAATGGAAACCTAGAAGGAAACGCCTTAGTTGAATCGACTATGAATGAAACGAGATATTCATTGAAATCCTATAAGCTCATTGTCGATCATGAAAACAAAAATAATATTTTACAAACAATTGGTGACACCAAAAGCGTTTATATCAATTGTGACTCTAAAAAAACTCAAGTTTTTTAAAGATAAAAAGGGTTCATTTTCATTATGATGACCTGGCCGAACTTGAAAGTGATATGGTCATTAACCCAGGCCTCCCCTCCAAAGGTTTATATCTAAACATCCCAATTATAAATATGGGTTAAGTCAAACTCAATGTCGCCAATTTTGAGTTTAGAGGTATAATGGAAAGAAAGGAGAAATTATGTGTCTAATGTGTCTAGAAATAACGAAGGGAAGAATGACTATCCGTGAGGGGAGAAAGGCCCTAACAGAACTTATTGCTACCGCCACTGATCAAGAGATGCTTGATCATTATAAAGAATTGTCCAGCTTAGAAGATGATCAATTCCTTGAAAAGGCTCAGGAAGCACAAGAGTAAAACTTTAGTAATCAAACATAAGTCTATGTTATTACATATGATGCCTTTCCTGAGCGTTTGGAATATCTCCAAGTCATAGAGATAGAGCGCTTGGACTTCTTTAAACAGGTGTCCACATATTTAACAATCATATTATCTTAACTTATTAAAATGATGAAACCGGGAAGAGAGGGTTTGGCACGATTATTGGTGTTAAAAGTGGATAACTTCTCAATAGGACCTGAAATGACAAAGATAACAACCTTGGTAATTCTGATTTTAATCTCTTCTTGTCGGGTTGAAGAAGTCGCACGGGCAATCGAGACTAAATCCGCCCATATTACTAATGGTGAAGAGGCAGATATTAAACATTACCCTTGGCAAGTTTCCATTCAGGAGGAGAAAGGGCATTATTGTGGCGGATCGATTATTCATAAAAGATTTATTTTAACTGCCGCTCACTGTGTTGACATTGTGCCGCCCACTATAGAAATCAAGGGAGGTGGAGATGGCAGCTTAAACTCCTTAAAAACATTACCAGATATCAAAAGAGTGGTCATTCATCCTGATTATCAACGTTGGTCAGCGGGCGGGAGGAAAGAAGCAGATATCGCTCTTGTTGAATTACGGGAAGACATCAATTTTGCAGGTGATATTGCCATGATCGATTTACCCGAGAAAGACTCTGAAGAGAAGTCGATTCGCATTGAAGATGGTAACTATATAAGTACTGGCTGGGGCCGTGTGGAGTTGAGAGATAGAGCTAAGGAATTAAGAGTGATTCAAAATCTTAAATTCCTGCCGTTTGCCCATAGTGATTTCTGGGATGATATAAAAAATAGAAAACTTATTTCGGATTCTTTTTATTCAGATAAGTTTGATATAGAGGGTTCATTTTTTACTGGTGAGTATATCGCCTTTTTAGTTAGAGATGGGCAAAGTACTTGTGTCGGAGATAGTGGTGGCCCCCTCGTTCTACTGGAAGAGAAAAAACTTATTGGAGTGACTGCTCATGGCTCCCATCCCCAATGTGAATATGGGCAGGTCTTTTATTTTACCAATGTTCATCGCTTTTTACCCTGGATTCATTCGATCATCGAAGAGTGAGGATTCTTGCTTGAGTTCTCGCTCGGCCATTATAGATTTAAATAGCGAAATGCCAGAAAACCATGGTGCCTTTTTAATTTCGGATTTTATTTAAGGTAGTTAGCTGGTCTTTCATTTTTACAAGAGGCCTGTTGTTGTATATTTGAAAGTGTTAATATTCTGCGTCGGCGGGTGCTTTAATGCGGTTTTTCATCGTTTTTATCAATATTTATTATATTTTTATGAGCGCGACCCTTTGGGGCCAGGAAGCTTCTATTCCTCTCTCTAATATTCGTCAGCCCTCAGATGATTTAATTTTAAATGGAAAACGCCTGACATCAGAAGAGGCCTTTAATAAACGCGAGGAGGTAGATCTCTCTCGTCTTGAACCACTTGAGAATGCTTTTTATAATGGCCTTGTTAGCACTTTCCCAGCGGTAATGATTCCAAAGGCCATTAATTTTCAAGGTATTCTACCTTCTTTTTCAGGCCTTTTGCGTGTCTCAGGATTAAATGGCGATCAATTAGTTAATCTATTAATGGCCAAAAATCTTCATACCTATTTAATCCGGGCAAAATTATTACAAAAATTGGGTTATCAAATCCCTCAAATTCACTATGCCAAAAAAATAATATTGCGCTTTGAAAGTGAAGAGGAGCGGGATCGATTTCTCCATCATCATATTCCCGATAATACTTTGGGAGCGGCTTCTCGTTGGCTTGTTTCTAAGTCGACCAAAGAAGTCATCCTCCAAGATGTGGCGATTTTATTGCCACAGGAGAGTGATCATTTTAATTTGGCCTTAACTCCACCGGCCGAGCGTTTAAAAAGTCGTACTCTACGTGGGCTATTACCCATTTATGCGCTTACTTCCCTGGGCGAGAGTATTAATAAAGTACCTTGGACTTTGGGAACTATTTCCAATCAAAAATTATGGTTACCGCATAAAACCTTTAGCGATTTTAATGCCGATCTTCATGATTATAAATGGATGATGAGAAAGCTTGCGAAGTTGAGTCGCAGCGACTTTGAAGAGGTGGTTGCCTTCTCGAGTTACCCCATTCCTGTTGCTAAATTGATCGTTGAAAAATTAATTTCTCGTCGTAATTCTTTATTGAAGTTTATAGAGAATGAAGAATTTAGCGACCTTAATGTCAATCCTGATGTCAGTTACGGTAAAGATTTAGTCAAAGGTCATTTGACAAGAGAAGAGTTTAAAGGTTATGCCTCACGCTTTGCCCATGGCGATCCCGATAGTCCATTTAAAGATTTTAAGTATTACTTTTTTCACCAATTTCAAAGCTCGGTATTAGACTCAATTATTACCCGAGCGAATAGAGAGCTACAGGCCTTTCAGATTAATGAACAGCGAGTTAAGTTTCATAAACAACAATTTAATGAGGGCCTTAATCATTTTATTGAAACAGGGAATTTTAAAGATTTTCCCGTTGGTGCTTGGGTGAGTCCTATCGTGAATGGTGATTTGATAATCTCCCGCGATATTGTTTTCGGAGAATTTCAAGGTACCGATAATCTGGTCCAATTGGCCGATGTCTTTGGTGCTCGTATTGAATTAGGCGCCCATGTAGGTTTGGAAAATTTTAAATATGGGGCACAGGTATACGCGCGTGGGACTGTCTCTTTATTGCGGACCTGGTCACATTTAAGGCCGGTAAAATCGCTGAAGGCCTCATTCAAAGTGCCCTATAAAAATATGGTGGTCTCCCTCCTCAAAAAAGATTTACAAAAAAACCTCAATCGTCTACGCCAATTCGAAGAGAAAGGCCAAGAGGTTAATAATGAAGAGAGAAGTGCATTTCTCAAGGGATTTTTGACCGATTTAAATAAAACATTAGGAGTAGGAGAGTCCTTAATCTTAACAGAAAAATTAACTCCGAAGGGCCTCGTCTCTGGTGGTAATTCTATTCTCAAAACCCGCTTTTCCGTGGCAACATCCAGTGAAATTGCCATGCTAAGGCGAGTTCATATTTATCGTAAAGACGCAAAAACGATTCAGGTTTACGATGATAGGGCAAAGGCAAAAAGTTTAATCCTCAGTTTCAATCTTGATTCTTATATTCCAGTCTTGCGTGCCCAAACTAAGCGTTCAAAAGGTGTTTATAAAGTTAAGCATTATAATGCCAATATTGATATTGATCTCGAGAAAAACCCCAATCTTTATCGAACTGCTAACGCGCTTTATACTTTTTTGACAGATCGTTCTAGTGAGCTAATGGAGGAAGTTAAAAGGCCTTATCAAATAGAAACCAATTTTATCGATAAGTCTTCTCAATTTGCTTTCCTCATGTGGCGGACTAAATACCTAAAGACCAAGGGTGAGTTTCGTTTGAAAACGCCAAGCAATCAGTACTATCGCTTCCTTCGCCTGACCACTGAATCTCAATCTGGTATTAGCTATGAGCATTTATTGCGCGATACCCTGAACTATTATCTCGATAAATGGGTTGATAATGATAGTTACACTGTGCAATTAGGATTTGACCGCTTTAAGAACCCCGCGCAGACTTTATTTGGTCATGGGCAGACACTCGAGGCATTTTTCGAAACACGCCTGCGGGAAAAAGACAATACCATCCATGACCGAGATAGTGTCATCATTCTCAATCATCGCTATGAGGGGTGGAGTAAGAAAAGAAAAGCTTTGGCCAACTTTATGACGGATCTCAATAAACGTTATCAATTTCATTTTTATGATAAAGATGTGACTTTCGATTTTAGTCAATTAATGCTCTATGATCTTAATATGAAAACGGTTATTTACCCCGCTGGCATTACTAATATTAAATCTCTCAGTAAAAAAACTCTCAAAAAAATTGAACGGCAGGCACGGCACCATAATGGCAGGCAATGTGGTCAGGCATCTCGTATTCATACTCCTAGTCAAAGAATTAAATGTGGTGATTATTCGCCCCTTGAGAAAAAGCTCAAACGTTGCCAAAAAACAGATCACTCTATTAAAAAACACCAATGCTGGTTAGAGCTAACACGTGACTTGGAGAAGTATTTAAAATTTAGTGATTTTGTTTCGATTGTCGGTCGACGCAATATTATGATGGAGGGAACGATTGATGGTTTCCGAAAAGATTCGGAACATCTAATCGAAACAATTCGTTCAAATACCTTTGGTGAAATTAATGGTCCTTATCCACTTGGTATCTTCCATTTTCTAGGTGAGAAAACCGGCATGGGTGCGGGTGAACTGACGGGCTCTTTTATTAGAGAGAGGTTATAATGAAAACAATTTTGATATTCATTATGTTAGCTTCTTTTTCTCTCATCGCAAAAGAGCCATTACAGGGACGTCAATGGGGCCTCAATAATGTAGGGCAAGAGTTTTTTCGCTCCAATGGTCGTCTGACCAGGGAGGAAATTCAATCGAAAAATGGCATGGATATTAATTGGGTAGACCTTAATCAAATACCCAACTCCAAGAAAAAGCGCGAGGTGATTGTTGCCATTATTGATCATGGTATTGATATTGAACACCCTGAACTTAAGGATCGAATTTGGTTTGATAAAGAGGCCTGCCCAACGCCAGAAGATGAAAAAAAGAGGCCATGCCGCGGCCATAATTTTCTGGCAAAGAATAATGACCTTTCTGATGAAGACGGACATGGCACTCATATTGCTGGTATTATTGCCGCTGATGATAATGGGATTGGTATTAAGGGGGTTACCCCTAAAAATATTAAAATTATGCCATTAAAAGTTCTGAATAAAGATGTTAGAGGCTTTGTTCATAATAAGCGGGTGATGACTGATATCTTTGCTGATGCGATAAAGTTTGCCCTCATCAAGAAAGCAGATGTTATTAATATGAGCTTAGGTTGGCCAAAGCTTATTCAAACTCCCAAAATAACGAAGGCCTTTGCTGCTGCTCGCAAACAAGGTGTAGCAGTGGTTGTCGCAGCTGGTAATAATAATAAGGAAATTGTCACTTATCCTTGTTCTCTAGAGGGAGTGATCTGTGTTGGGAGTTTCAGTCCTGATGGGGATATTAGCCCCTTTTCTAATTTTGGAGGCAAGGTCGATGTTTTAGCGCCTGGTGATTTTATTTTTTCAACCTATCCCACCAAGGGGATTGTCGCACGCCATACTAAAATGTTTGCCTATGAACGTATTAAGGGAACTAGTCAAGCAGCTCCTTTTGTGACAGGGGTTTTGGCCAGTTTAAAATGGCTCTACCCAGATATTTCACTAGGTGAGATGGAAGCGAGACTTTTTCATTCGGCCAGCAAAGTTGACCCAAAAACTAAAAAGTTCACAAAATATGGCCGTATCAATATGAAAAAGGCCATTGGCGAAAAACCTAAGCGCTTCGTGGTTCCTGACTTTAAATCGCTACAGGAGGTATTAATCGATGCCCACAATGGTTTCCGTTTTAATCTCAAATTTAAAAATTATTTACCGCAAGCTGAGGTTATAAACGCTAAGGTTTCTATATGGGTAAATAATAAGACTCTGCAGGAGCAAGATATTCGTTTAACTTTTCAAAAAGAGGGCACACAAATTATTCCTATTACTGGTGCTATAAAGAATTTAAACGCTGAGGCAAGAGCGCGTTTACAAGTGATTATTGAAGGGGATGAACGAGTTTATCAAATCACTCTTTTTTTAGGTCATAGGCCCCTATTAAAAAATCCAATTGATATTAAAGGTATTGCCGCGAAAGACCTACTTGCTTTTACTCCTAAAAGACGTTTTCTAAAATGGAAAAGAATAGATACCGAAGCTCACCGAGAATTTTTTTACGTTAATAAAAAAACTCCCCAGATGGTCGATATTTTGCGCCTTAAAGGTGGGCAATCACAATATGATCGCCTGGAGACACCGGCCCTCGGTCAATTATTGGCCATTTTTAAAAAGGATATTAACCTCGATGGTAAGGATGATTACTTTCTCTATTACCTTGATAGAGAGAAGAAACAACTGACTTTTTATTTTCTAAACGAAGAGCTTAAGCCCTTATGGCAGCGCTATTCGACTTGGAATTGGCCACTTTCCTCTTTTGAAGGCCTGCCGCTCAAGGCCTCGTATCAAGCTGATTTTAATTGGTTGAAATATAATGATTCTAAGCTTGGAGAAATATTAGTACCAAGTATTTTTAAGGCATGGAAATTGCCAGAAGTAGATAATAATGATGATCTCTTTGACCGATTACCTGAGACGGGGAGCTTTCATTTATATTTCCTCAGGCCGCAGCACTCTGATAATGGAATTAGGGTTGAAGTTCGTGTGGTGGATAATTATCAAGTACGCCAGAAATTGCAACGAGAACTCCTACAATTTTCACGGGAAGAATTGAGTTTTAATCTATTGCCACAATCAAAAGTGGAAAAACGCTCAGGAACGATGCGCTTATTAGTTTCCTATGGGGAGGAGTTTTTAAAGTCCTACGCCCTTTTACAAATTGGCGGGTACAACGATGTACGCCTTGTGCTGCGTTTTGCCTCGGCGGCTTTTTTGGCGCGTAATAACCACTTTCCCCTTATGGATTTATCTTTAGCTAACACACAAAGCTATGTCTTAACGGCCCTTTTAAATCGCAGTGAAATGCGTATGGTGAGCATGAATGGCGGTCAGGAAAAAGAGCGATTTGTCTATAAAACCAAACGTTATGATAACCCTTTATTTAATTTTCTTTGGGGTTTTGACCTTCCCTTTGGCAATGAGTATTGGCTAGAAACACGCTATGAGATTCATGTCGTTGACGCTATGGGTAGTGAATATCGCTATCCTATTAACCGAGAGTCGGCCTTTCCTGGGGTCGCTTTTGGTGAGACAATGGACCCCGTTATTATTGGCGGTACAAATGGGGTGAAAACAGGAGTTTTTATTGATAGTCGACTGATCGCTGGAGAGCGTCTTTTCGCTATTTATTCCTCGGATAACGGACTTAAGGCCCCCATATCACTTAGTTTTCAACTTCCTGATCAATGTGTGGATGGTGGCCTGCAAATGGATAGTACCCAAGGAATGAGCTCTTGGTTGCTCTTTTGTCGCACCAAGACCGGTAATGTTCAGGCCTTTGAAGTCCCTTTGGACATGCGCCAATAGCTCTTTGAAACCGGAAAATTATTGATAATACAACATTTTACCCTTTAAAATGGGTTATTTTTTTGTTACGTTTCGCACCAATACTACTTATATACTCGCTCTCAGGATGGTCTTGAGAGCCGTTTAGTCCAGGAGGTTTTATGATTTATGAATTGGCCCTAGTGGCGAAGCCAGAAACCGATGAAGCGAAATTGGACTCCCTTAAGAAAATTGTTCACGATGTCGTTGCACAATTTGAGGGAGAAGTTATCGTTGAAGATGATTGGGGTAAAAAAGCTTTTGCTCAACCAACATCTGAAGGCGTGACTCATGCTCAATTTCTTTACTTCATCTTTAAAGCAAACAATGAGAATAACGTAGAGTTAAATCGTCGTTTTGGTATCAGTGAAGACGTTATCAAGTCTAGCATTTTCAAACTAGGTGAAGATAATACGGCTGATGCTATTGTTAAAGCTTACAAAACTCCATTCTCTAAGAAATACCCAGGAAGCGTCACTGACGTTGAAGGGGAGAACTCTGGTGATATGGAAAAGAACCGCAAAAGATTTGCTCGTCGTAAATCATGTTGGTTCACGGCCAACAAGATTAAGGCCGATTGGAAAGATCCAGCGACTTATTCTTGGCTTGTTAACGAGTTTGGAAAAATTTCTCCAGGCCGTATTTCTGGAATTACTCGCAAGCATCAAAAAATTGCGACAACTTCCATTAAGCGCGCCAGACAATTGGGGATCGCTAGTTACTTATCAAATCGCGTAACTGAATAAGGCGAGTCGCTAGGAAAATGATGACAAAAGAAACGAATGATAAACCATTAGAAGGCCTACATGATTGGCGTACCGCTGGTGCCGAAATCCGAAGCCAACTGACAATCGGGAGAATGCTGTTTTTAGGCATTATGTCTCTTGTATTATGTAGTTTTGGTGCTTTGTCCCCGTTTCTGTCCGTTTTTGCCCCCGTACCTTTAGCAATTGGATTATTGCTTTATGGCCCATTGAAAATGGTCCTTATGGGTCTTGGATTTGTGACAGCTTTGGTTGTTCTCATATTTCAATTTCCCGGAAGTCAATTTGAATGGTCCACATCCGTTTTTGTGATGGCATGGTTTTATGCTTTTGGTGTGCGAGAGATGGTTAAACGAGAGCTCCCTCCAATCCGTGGATTGGTGGTTATTAGTTTAGGGATTACCGTTTTTATGGTTGCTCTAATTGCTCTTACTGTTATGGTTACTGGGAAGTCAGTTGAGTCCCATATCTTGGATTTAGTAACTCCCACTCTTGCAGCACTTAAAAGTCAAAGCTCCGATGCGTTAAGTAGTGGAGGTGACCTAGGACGGCAATTGCGTGATTTTATCGAAAAACCTGAGTTATTAGTGCAGAAAATTATGACCTTTTTGCCTGCCACACTCTTTACTGGAATTGTTATTACAGCATGGACATCAATTTTCCTTGTTTTACGCAATTCTTTGATTTGGCGGCAGTTTAACTTTTACCCGTTCGGCTTGAAGCATTATACTTCATTTCGTATGCCCCATTTTTGGATTTGGTTTGTAATAATAGGCTTAACCCTAATATTAGGAGGCGATTCCCTTAAAATGGAAATGGCAGAAGTTATCGGTCGAAATATACTTTTCTTCTTGGGAGTATTTTACTTCATTCAAGGGTTTGGTATCTTTCTTGATTTTTTAAGACATCTTGGGTTTAGTGGATTTTTTCGCAATGTCTTTCTGGTATTCGGCATCTTTTTTGGCTGGCAAGTTTTGGCCATCGTTGGCGTATTTGATACATGGATTAATTTTAGAAGATTATTTATAAAAAAAGATAATGAAGGAGATCTATCATGAAGGTCATTCTAACCGAAAAAGTTCCCGCGTTAGGGAATGTAGGCGAAATTTTGAATGTCTCAGCAGGCTACGGTAGAAATTATTTGATACCAAATAAATTTGCTGTTCTTGCAGACGAAGGTAATAAGAAGCAGATCGCTCATTACCAAAAACAATTAGCAAAAAAAGTTTCTGAGCAAAAAGCTAGTGCTGAAAGTGCTGCTGCTAAAATGAGCAACATTACTCTTACTCTCGTTAAGAAAGTAGGGGCCAGTGGTCGCCTTTTTGGTACAGTAACAAACACTGAACTGGCCAAAGAGCTTGGTAAGAAAGGGATTGACGTTGAGAGACGTCTTATTGTCATCGAAACTCCAATCAAAAGCATTGGATCTTACGAAGTCAAAGCAAAACTTTTTAAAGACGTGGAAGCGACTTTTAAAGTAAATGTTGAAATCGATCCTAAGCAAGCTGAAGAAATGAAGAAAAAGCAAGAGCTCGCTGAGCAAAAGGCCGCTGAGAAAAAAGCGAAAGCTGATGCTGGTGAAACTGAAGAGGTTGTAGCTGAGGAAACTGAAGTTAAGGAATTAACTGATGATGAAAAGCTAAAAATTGAAGCAGACAAGTTACTTAGAAGCTAATTTTTTAAAAAAGAAAAATGGATCTCTTCCTCTTGTATGAGGGAGAGGTCTTTTTTTTTATCCTACGACATGAAGGACGACCATGACGGAAGCCAAGTTTAAAGAACTCCCGCACGATCTTTTATCCGAAAAATCATTAATCGGTTGCCTTATGATTGATGGTCAATCATTTGATGATATCTCTGATTTGAAATTAACAGCTGAAGACTTTTTTCATCCCCAATATGGGATGGTTTATGATGCTATCTCCGATATCGCTGGTGCCAATCAGCCAGTCGATTATATTACTTTGGCCGCCCGTCTTAACGAAGTTGGCAAATTGGAACAATTAGGAGGCACCGAATTCTTAACAGAAATCGTAGAAGACCAGGCCAGTTCCGCCAATATTTATCATTACGCTAAAATTGTAAAAGATAAGGCCTCAATGCGCGAGATCGTGAAAACGGCCATGCGAATTACAGATTGGGGCTTTCAATATAATGGAAAAGTTGAGGATTTCATTCAAGAGGTGGAGTCGAGCTTTTTCAATCTAACCAATGAGGCCAAGTCTGGGAAAATGCTAAAGCTTAATTCCTGCTTGCGCGAAAATTTAAAAGAACTAGAGGACTCCACTCGTAAGCCTGGAGAAATCCAAGGATTAACCACTGGTTATCCTGAACTTGATAAATTACTCCTTGGAATGCAGGCCGGACAATTAATTATTCTTGCCGCCAGACCGGCCATGGGGAAAACATCCTTGGCCCTCAATATGGCGGTCAATTCTTGTGAAGCAACAGGTCTTCCTATCGCCGTTTTCTCAATGGAGATGTTGGCCAAAGAATTAAGTTCCAGACTTCTTTCCAGTCGGGCCAAGGTTGATTCAAAACGCATGAGAATGAAGAACTTTCTTGATACCGATTTACGCAGTTTGGCCTCAGCTGTTTCTGAGCTATCTTCTTTCCCCATTTTTATTAATGATTCCGGCGATTCCACTATTTTGGATATTCAATCACAATGCCGGAAAATTAAGGCCGAGCATGGCCTAGGGATGATCGTCATTGATTACCTTCAGCTCATGAATTCACATACCAAGAACCCCTCTAGGGAACAGCAAATTTCTGAAATGAGTCGGGGCCTTAAGTCCATGGCCAAAGAGTTACAATGCCCAGTGGTTGCTCTTTCTCAGTTAAACCGTGGTGTTGAATCACGGCCCAATAAAAGGCCTAACACCGCAGACCTTCGGGAATCAGGTGCGATCGAGCAGGATGCGGATATCGTGATGTTTGTTTATCGTGATGATTATTATAACCCGGATTCCAAAGAGCCTGGTGTCGCTGAAATTATCGTTGGTAAAAACCGATCTGGTGAAACGGGGACGGCCAAATTGGCATGGGTTGGCGCTCATACTAGTTTTGAAAACCTCACATACGCCGATAACCCTCGTGATGGAGGACCTCCTGCACCGCAAAGAGGATAGAACCTATACCCTCATTCCTTACGGCAAGGGATTTTATTGTTTTGATAAACCTTCGTCCATCCATCAATGGTTCGAGCGTGATGGTTCCTCTGATTGTTTAAAGGGGGAACCTGAAACAGCAACTTTAAACCAGGCCTTGTCCCAATCACAGGTTCATCTTAATAGCATTAGGCCTGTGGTGTGGATCTTTTTCTATGAAATGGGCAATGGTCACAAGGAAGTGGGCAGACCCTTAGCGATAAGACTCCAGTATGAGCGCGCGACTTATCTTCAAACTCTTAATTTTGCTAAAAGGCCGAAAGTTAAATGGACATGTGAGAAATTTCCTTCAAAAGTTGATTATGAGAAGGCCTTTAAAAAGGTACAGGAGCATCTATCAGCAGGAGATTGTTATCAGATTAATTTAACGGCGGAATTTTCTTATCGCGGGCAAGAAGTCCTCGACCCTTGGGATTGGCCACGGCTATTGTGGGAGCAGAAAGGCAAGCGTGGTGCTTACGGCAATATTACTTATATTCAGGCATTGGAACGCTCTTTTGTAAGCAATTCTCCGGAATGTCTTTTTCAGCTAGAAAAGGCCGACGGTTCATATTGGTTATCATCGATGCCGATCAAAGGTACAGTCCGCTTGAAAAATCATGCCCATTTCAAAGAAGCGTGGAATGAGCTTATTCATTGCTCAAAAAATGAGGCGGAGCTATTGATGATTACTGATTTATTGCGCAATGACCTCACTCATCTGAGTGGTTCATGGGCACAAGTCAGGCGTTTAAAGGCCCCTCTCATCGTTCCTGACATTCTCCACCAATATTCTCTTATCACGACGCCCTTAAAGCGAGAGCACTCTCTCGGAGAGGTGATGGCCTCGCTTTTTCCTGGGGGCTCTATTACTGGGGCCCCTAAGAAAAGAGTTTGTGAGCTTATAAGGGAAATTGAAAAAAGAAACCGCGGGTTTTATTGTGGCTCGACGTACATCCAATTCCGTCATATCGCGGCCGCTTCTATCAATATCCGCTCTGGAGAGTTTCAGCATAAGAACTCTTTTTTTAAGTACGGTGCCGGTGGGGGGATCACTCTACAAAGCTCGCTTGAAGATGAATATGCGGAAATGATTCTTAAAACAGAGAGCTTTTTTAAAGGTTGAAAAGTATCATCGCGAATTTTTTTAGATGCTTTCCATTAATGGGGATCGAGCATTTGGACTTTTTACAGCGTGATTATGAGGACTTTTTACTTTCGATAAACCGAGGCAAAAGGTTAATAAAATAATAAAAGTTTAGTGTTAAGTATTCTAATAAATGCTTACATTGGAAATTATTTTACTCGCCCTTCGTTGACATGGTGAAGTAGGGTTAGATACGCTTTATGCGTCACAGGGAATGGTGACCTCGATTTGAGAGACACACAAATAATCGAGTGTACAAAGGAGTGTTTTCCATGGTGGTTGGAACAACAAATAATAACCATAAGACTCAGGGGAGTTCTTTGCCCGATAGTGGTGATCGGGTGTCAATTTCTTCCCTCTCTGAACTGACTGGTTTCCCAGTTGATTTTATCAAAAAAGAATTATTGCTTGAAGATGACACCTTAACAATGGAAGAGCTTAGGGCGTCTATGATTAATTTCCTCGAGCATAGTACTAAGTTCATAGAAGGTGACTTAGAAGTTGGTCAGTAAGACGATTAAAAGTTGATATGGCCCTCTTAGGATCGAGAGGGCCATTTTTCCTAAACCTCGACTTCCATACCTTCTCTTGTAAACTGAAGATCAAATCCCTCATTCGCCGCTTGTAAGCGTTTTTCTATTTCTTCCATTGCCTCGTCGTTACGTGTCGGTTCATGATGGGTTAAAAATAATTTTTTAACTCTTTGAACTTTGGAAAAGGCAATAACGAGTTCCATGGGGGAGTGACCCCAACCTTTGAACTTTGGGTATTCGGCCACTGTATATTGGGCATCATGAATAAGAAGGTCGGACTTACAAAAATCTCTGTGCAGTTGATTTCTTTCTGCGACAATTGCGTCCATATCCTCATCTTCGATACCATCTTCAAAATCATCATCCTCGCTATCGTCATCGTCACCTTCATTGACCAGTACATTATAATAAGGTTCATTATCGCCAGAGTAGACCACGGTTTTACCATTAGAGACGATTTTATAGCATAAAGAGGTGACCGGGTGATTTGAGTATTTGGTAATGATTTCAGTATTACCAATTTTGATGGTTTCTTCTTTGAGGTCTTTAAAATCAATTTCTGCGTTTAATTGTTGTCGACTGATGGGGAAATAAGCATAGTCCATTTGCAGGTCCATGATTTTTCGAAGAGATTTTTCAAAATGAGTGGGGCCATAAATATTAATTTTGACGCCAGGAATATAGGAGGGGACAAAGAAGGGAAAACCTTGAATATGATCCCAATGAGTATGTGAGATAAATAAATGAATCTCTTTAACTTGGCGGGCGGCCAAACTTTGGCCACATTCCCGAATACCGGTCCCTGCATCAAAGATAAAGATATTGCCATCATCATCTTCCACTTCATAGCAAGACGTATTGCCTCCGTATATTGCAGTACTGGGCCCGGGTGTTGGAATGGAGCCTCTTACGCCCCAAAATTTTACTTTCATTTATATCTCCGATAATTAAACTTTTAGAAAGGCCTCTGCCTTTTCAATTTCTCGTGGAGCACCTTCAAGAACTTTTTCTAATTCTTTTTCACTAATTCCTAATTCATCCCATGCATTTTTTACTAGGTTTGGAATATAATCGTCTTTTGATGGTGACTTAAGAGGTTGCTCTTCGTCGACGGAATCTGTTTCCGTTTCTTCATCGGGAGTTTGATCTCTGTCATTGGCCTCATTGAGACCCATTTTATAGGTCATATAATTGGCGACATGAAGGATATATCCCATTTTACAATCACCTTCTGGATGGTGACTATGAGAGAGAGGGTAGGCCAATTCCTCTCCAAAGTTCCATTTATGAAGAATCGCATGAGCAATTTCATTATGGCCAAGGCCGTAGCGCTCCCTTTCTTCGGCCATTGTTAATCGTTTATTATAGGGAGTTTCGTAATTAAAGAAG
The DNA here is from genome assembly GCA_041586955.1 of Bacteriovoracaceae bacterium. Taxonomy (GTDB): domain Bacteria; phylum Bdellovibrionota; class Bacteriovoracia; order Bacteriovoracales; family Bacteriovoracaceae; genus JBFGZE01. The sequence goes on along the minus strand of JBFGZE010000058.1, from coordinate 1,735 downwards.
CATTGAATAAGAATAATTTTTCCTATTTCATGAAGAAGGCCGGCAATAAAATACTCTTCGATCATACTTTTTTCAACGTCGAGCGATTTGGCCATCGTTTTGGCGACAACACCTGTTGCCAGGGAATGGCGCCATAGGGGGCGAATCATTTGTATTATTTCTTGATTCTTAGTACTAAGAGCTCCAGTCATTGTGGCGCTGAGGGCAATATTTTTAATGGTGTTAATACCCATATAAACAACGGCGCGGTTAAGGCTTGTAACTTTATCGGGTAACCCATAATAAGATGAATTGATTATCTCAAAAACTCGGCCGGTTAAAACTGGGTCCATACGAATTGCTTTCACAATATCTTTTGGGGACGCATCAAGATTATTGGAGAGCTCTATGAGTTTTTTTGTCGCAGGAGAAAAGGCCGGCATATTGTCCATAAAAGACTTTAAGGCGGTCAACTCATTTTTATATTTGTCAGATTGTTCAGACATTAAAAATTTTCCTTTTTAAGCTTTAATTATAGAAGAGTTTTAGATTAATTTAAATTAAAACTGTTTTCTGACCTGGGTGATCTAGTATTTATGGGAAAATCTCTTATTTAGAAGGTCATTCACGAATCTTTCAAATATGGTACTCAATAGGAAAAGGGCCGGTGGGCAATTCTTTCCGGCTTCAAACTATCCTCTATGCCTATTCATTAAAGTTTTTGTCTCAAATGTCGATTTGGATATTGAAAAATTTATTTTTTAAGGACTAAGGAAGGACTTATGGATATAGCCACTATTATTGGCCTTGTCTTATGTATGTCAGCTGTTATCGGATCTATTCTCGTTGGTGGGGATATGATGGCCTTTGTGGATACCCCCTCATTAATTGTTGTGGGTGTCGGGGTGATTGGTTGTACATTTATTAAATGGCCGCTAGAAGTTGTAATGAAGGTTTCAGCTTTTGCGATGAAAAGTTTATTTTTCACGCCTTCAGATGCTAAAGAGACTATCGAAGAGATTGGGAAACTGGCCGAGACCGCTAGGCGAGAATCTATCTTTGCACTTGAGAAGCAACCAATTGACGATACTTTTATGAAAAAGGCCATGACCTTGGCCGCAGATAATAGACCGCCGGAAGTGATCAGTTCTATATTGCAATTAGAAATTGATGCAATGGAGGAGCGCCATAAAATTGGTCAAGATGTTTTAGGTGGTATGGCCGATGATGGCCCTGCTTTCGGAATGATTGGGACACTTATTGGTCTGGTGATCATGCTTGGGAACCTTTCGGATCAGGCGGCAATTGGTCCGGCCATGGCCGTTGCACTTTTGACGACTTTTTATGGTGCTTGTATCGCCAATATTTTTTGTAATCCTATGAAAAGTAAAATTTCCTTTCGCTCTAAACAAGAAATGCTCAAGATGACCATTATTATTGCTGGTACTTTGGGGATTGTTGCGGGGGAAAATCCACGTCTTATTAAAGAAAAACTCAATGCCTTTTTACCTCCCTCAGAACGCGAAGTTGATGGTGGTGGTGGCGAAGAAGAGTAATTATTCCATTAGGGAAGGAGTCCTATTATGGCAGATGATGCTCAAGAAGGAATTGATGGCGGTGGCAGTGTAGGTGATGCGCCCGTAAAATGCCCGCCATGTGCTCCCGGCCTTCCGGCATGGATGGCAACATTTTCAGATCTCGTGACACTTCTTTTGACCTTTTTCGTTTTGCTTTTGTCTTTTGCGAAGACGGAGTC
>JBFGZE010000057.1:0-22053 GCA_041586955.1 Bacteriovoracaceae bacterium | reverse complement strand
TGGAAAGCTCATTTAAAATGTTGGATGAATCTCGATCCAAAGAAGAGTCATATCAGTTATTAGAAAATGCCATGATTGATTTAGCGTTTTGTTCAACACCTACAAATTATAAAGAAGTGGCCATTAGGTCTGTGCAATTACTTGGCACCCCTGATATATATTTAAATATAAAACACGATGCCTCTTTGAAATTTGGAAACAATTTTCAAGTCGGAGATAAGTGGGACCGAGAACATGTTCAGGTGGAGAAGTTATCGATCAAGAACTTAAATAATTATCGCAGATTTGTCACAATTAATGATGCAAGTGCATATTACCTTGGAAGTAATCTTGTTCTTACAAACGAACATGTTATTAGAAATAAACAATGCCAAGACATATCGATGAAACTTAATATAAATGATCTAGACTTAATATGTGAACAAGTCGTTAAAACAATCCCAGAAATAGATATGGCCATTATTAAAGTTGTCGACAATCCCTTTTTAGCAGAAATCTCAAATATTAAGTTGGGCAAAAACTATAAAGGTCAAGAGCTGATCACTTTTGGCCGCGGATTTTATAAAAATGAAGAACAATCTATTAAAGTGGACGCATCAGAAGATTGCAGGATACTTCTTGATCATTCAGAGCTAGGAGAGGTTTTTACGAAAGAGTCTGTCGGCATAGGATGTGACGTCTCAAATGGTGACAGTGGTTCTGCTGTTTTTGATAAAGAAACGGGTGAACTTGTGGGGCTCATCTGGGGTAATCATGGAAAAAACTTTCCGTTCTCTTCAAATGAATTAACAATGATGAGTGATGACTCCAAATATAGAGAAGTGCTCAAGAATGAAATCTCATTTATGATTCCAATCAAAGAAATCTCTAAACATTTAAATATTATTTATAGGACACTTTAAAATTTTTCACTGCGACCCATCTTGGGTTAAAAACGAATTCTCTCCCATCCACCCTCCCACAAGGAGCAAGGAGAAAGGAGCAAGGATTCTAGGCATTTTAAAGTCCTCTAAGTAATTAAATGCAAAATTGGTGTATACAATAAAATATAGTGCAGCGAAAACAATAAGGCCTTGTTTTCATAAATTCTCTTAATCAATATTATTCTTATAATTACATGACAAGGAAATTTCAGTTTTACAATGACAACAAATAGCTAAACTCCTTTTAAGGAGGGGGAATGCGCGCGTCAATATTTTTAATAGGATTATTCTTTTCAATCATCACACAGGCACAAGAGAAATGCCCAGATAAAAGGCAATTCATTTTTTTGGTTCATGGTGTAGGAGGGAATAAAAACTCATTCGGTCACATGGAAAAATATCTGCGTAAAACTCTCAATAAGAATAACTCCTGTCATCAGATTTATTCTTTCGAATATCCTACCGGAGACAGTCGTTTTAACACAAAATATTTTGCCCATTTATTAGGTCAATTCATTCTCAAAAAAACCAACGTTCACTCGTTAGAAGCTAACGATAAAATTTCACTTATCATGCATTCCCAAGGTGGCCTTGTCGGACAATTGTTTTTAAGACAAGTTCAAACCGCCCCTCCTCAATCGCGTTTGTATCAATTACATAATATGTTTGATAGCTTTATTACTCTGGGTACTCCCTATTGGGGAGCGGATACCGCCAACATTGGTCGTCGCGTTTTATTCCCCCTTCCCTTTCAAAGAAAAAATCCCGTTTCACCTTTTGGTAAAAAAGAATTAAATGATATGTCCTATGCTTCAGATATTATCTTAGAGTTAAAAAATAACTTTGAGCAAATCTTTCATTCAGATCTTGGGATTCGCCCGTTGGCCATCGCGGGCCATACTTGGCGCCATGGTATTCATCTGGGAGAAGATGATAATATGGTTCCCATTTATTCTGCACGAGCAGATCATTTTAGGGCGACCTCGATACGTCCCCATTATGATGAAGATGAAATCACCTCTTATCATCATTTCGTTAAAACAAAGCGTGTTCCTTTTATTCTAGTTCCAGCATCTCACTCAAAATCGGAATGGCCAGGAATCGCCAACATTCCTCGTCGGTGCCTCAAACAAAAAACTTGTAAACACCCATCCATGCCTGCGATTTTGGCCCATTTAAAAGGACAAAAAACTCGCCCATTTCACTCAAAGAAAAAATTAACCAAATTTCGTCTTAATTTTTTTGTTCATATTCCTATAGATTTGCGACTTAATGATGAAGATCTCACAATAGAGCTATTGAATGACCCAAGAAATGTTAAACTACCTTTCCTAAAGCAGTTCCTACCCCAGCTTCAAGGTATTGCTAAAACGTCGAGAAAAGGTTTATTAAGGTCTTCATTTGAAGGCCGCATAAACCGACACGGCAGTCCTATGGTTTTAAAATTCAGGGTGTCCGCTAGTCAACTCAAACCCAGAATTATTGAAGCGGTAGTACAAGAAGGCCATCATACTTTCATTGAAATTAATCTTTTGAAGAACAGTCCTTAAACTACGACCAGAGTTAATTTCAAATCCCGCGTCAAGCGAGAATACGCAACCAAAAGAGTCTGCTAACCCAAAAATGGTAATAATCATAGACCTGCTTAGCGGATTCCCGCTCCCTTGTCATATCAATTTCCTTTCGACATACTAAAAAAGATGTAAATAAGAGAAATAGGATTCATGGATGAAATTCGTACTTTTTTTGGCGTTAGGGTTATTATTTAACTCCGCCTCTGCTACCCCGTTTTACGCTGAAGTCACCGTTCTTAAAGGACAGGCCAGCCAACTCTCTCCTGGAACCTCAAATCCCACTTGGCTCAAACGAGGTGACCGGCTTACTGAAGACACCTCTATTTTGACTCGCGATAAGAGTTTTATCAAATTAAAGGTTCTCTCAGATGGTAGCTCCATTACCCTCGGTCCAAAAAGTAAAATTGTTCTCAATAAAGTGCGACCTAAAGAGCGCTCTATCGTCACGCTCTTAATCGGCAATCTAAAGGCCAAGGTCATTAAAGAGAGTAAAAAAAAGCATAATAAATCAAAGCTCTATATAAAGACCCCAAGTGCCGCGTTGGGTGTTCGTGGGACAGAATTTATTGTTGTCGTCAATCAACAAAATAAAGTGACCTCGCTGGTGACATTAGAAGGAGAGGTGGCGATGGCCAAATCAACGGCCATGCCCTCGACAGAAGACATTGAAAGCGAAGTCACACAAGCGGTTGATAATAACGAGGCCACTTTGGTTCGCAAAGGCCGTGCTTCCACTAGTTACCTTCATAAAGCAGAGGTTACGGCACCGCAAAAAGTCAACCCCGCCCAATTGATGGCCATGAAGTCTAACGATACATTAGACAATAGTACCAAAGCGAAGGCCGTCAAATCACTGGCGCTAACCGAAGAAGAGAAAAAGGATCTCTACGCTCCAGATACAGAAGAAGAATTGCAAAACAATGGAGAAGTCCCCAAAAATGGTGGTTTTGTCGACTTTAATTCGGCAATCTTTATTCCTCCCACAACAGATACTTTGGCCGACTTAGGCACGGTTGATAGCAAAACAGGTCAATATATCCCCAGCAAGGGGATTAAACTCGACGTTCATAAAGGCTTTGTCGCCATCAATAACTCTAAGACGGCAAAGAAAACAGCGGCGGCCTTAAATCGCTTAATTGAATATAAACCACTCCCCAAAGACTATGCCCCAGGCCATGACATACCGATAATCGCCTTTGAAAAAAAGCGGCGTTATGGGGTTCAATTTTTTGCTGATTTACACCGTCCAAAATTTGTCACACCACAAAGCGAAAGCAGTGGCGATAATAAAGCAACAACTTTTAAAGGAATGAGAATGGGGGCCCGTTTTTTAGCGGAAATCGCAACCTCCCCTCGCCGTACGTGGCTATTCCACCTCGGTTTAAACCTTCATAATTATGATCGCAAAAATTTTGAAAACCCCGACAAGAAAGTAGATGAAGATGAAACAGACCACGGGGCATTCAGCACAGGTATCGGCATGAGATACCAACTCTCCTCTGAATTTATTGTTGCTGGCCGACTTATTTTTGAACATGACACCTATTTGCAAATGAAGCCGGACAATCAACTTCATTTATATATTTACCCACGCAACCTCTTCACTCCCAAGATCGATTTTGAAGTAAAGACGCCCCTTAATCAAAACTGGTCTCTTCTAGCAGGTTATACCAGCATATTTCCCGCTTCTAATAATGAATTCTTTACCGAGGGGGGGAAGGCGATGCGCTTAGGACTCACAAGACTTGTGGGCACAAAGAAAAACCATTCCCTCAATTTTATTACGCGCTATAAAACGATTAATTTAGAACAAACAACCTATCGTTCTTTGGGTATTGAATCGGCCTATAGCATTTTCTTCTAGGTATTATTATGAAAAACCTCTGTTTTTTAACTACGTTATTGGCCCTCACTTCCTGCTATAAGACTCATATCGACCCCAATGACCTCGCTGGTAATAGTGCTCCATACGAAGTCAATTTTGTGATCGAACATAATCAAATCGCCACAAATAGCTATTATTATGGCCGAAACGGAATCTTTATTGGCACGACGCCCCCTTCTGGTGCCAACTCCTATCTCATTCCCTACGATAGCTGTATTCTCCAACAAACAATTAGTTTTAATGGCTCTATGACTGGAACAATTACTTTTGATATTGAATTGGGAGGAATAAGTATCCCTGATGGCCATATTCCCTCAATTACTCCTTCAGGAACTAATACCCAAAATTATTTATACCCCGTGTATAAGGATGAAGCTCTCTACGTCCATATCGACAATTCCAGCGCCGCTGGTGGCCCACAAACTGTCAATGTGAAATTGAAACTTGGGCCTTGTGATTAAACCGTCTTATCAATTACTCGGGCTTTTCAACCATTCTAAAATTTACTTTTTCGACCCGCATGAGATCTTTAAGGTCCCTGCGCAACTCATTAACACGGCGAGGATGCAGGCGCACTGTGAGATTAAGAATTCGAGAGTCTGCTTCCCTATCTAGAATTTCTTCAAAGACTTCGTCCACATCATAATCCTCTGAGGTCATCACCTGGACAACTTTCCCCTTGACCTTTCCACGTGACAAAACTTCGACATGATAATCACGCCAGTCCTTTTCAGACTCAAGATAACTATAGACTGGATCGAGTACCTTAAGAACAAAGAGAATAGTAAAAGTAAAAAGGGCCGCCACCAGTGGATAGCCAGCACCAATAGTCATACCAATCGCCGCAACCACCCAAATTGATGCTGCGGTGGTTAACCCTTTGACACCACCACGACCTTGAATAATCGCCCCGGCCCCCAAAAAACCAATCCCGCTAACAATTTGCGCTCCGGTTCTATTGGGATCCGCGATCTGCGAACCGTCAATAATATTGAGGACAGAAACTGAGGTATAGAGCGTTGCCCCAAGACAAATGAGAATATTGGTTTTAATCCCTGCCGCCTTCATTTTCTTCTCACGGTCAAAGCCCACCAGACCGCCTAAAATAAGTGAGGTTAGAATTTGTATCCCCATTCCTATATAGAGGGGCAATGGCCCTAACAGCTCAATATGAATCGTAGGATTTTGAATCATTCTTTTTTTCCTTAGTCTTGGATCAATATATTCTTTTTCTAATATTATATGCTAGAGTAGGTATTGATGAAAAGACCACATCTAGTGCACTTTATTGCCATACAAAACCAAGAGCGGATTACGCTCAAGGCCTCTGTGAATTATAAAAACATGGCCCTTGAAAATTTCAAAAAAAGCCTCTTGGGGCGCGAGTTGGTACGTGAATTCCCGCACGCTCGTCATCCCATACAATCCTTTCGACAATTGCGTTCTGGCCAATTCCAAATCAAAATTATTGGGCTCCAGGAACAAAAGGAAGTATTTAATAAAGTCTATGAAACAGATGAGTTCGGCACACTTTATGTGAAAATATCCCTGCATGGCGAACGCAAGGATATTACCGCCCTGCTGGTCTATGAAGTCGGTCATAGGCCCGGTATTGAAATATATTTAGGCAATTATTTACCACTTAAAATTCCAGAGCCCAAAAAATTGATTATTTGCGATTTCGACAAAACATTGGTGCATACCCAATACTCCACCACAAAAGAGGTGGTGAAAAGCCTCACTAGTCCACTCGGAGATTTTCCAACGATCTCTTCAAGTGTCGATATTCTCAAGAATTATATCAATGATGGGTATGTTCCCTTTATTCTTTCGGCGTCTCCTCATTTTTATGAAGATGCTATGCGTGATTGGCTATTTGCCAATGGGATTTACTCTGCTGGAATTTTCTTAAAAGATTACCGTCGGATCTTTTCACTCTTTGAAAATGTTTTGACTCCCAAAGACCTTAAGATCCAAGGTCTCTATAAAATGAACCACCTTCTCGATATCCTATTAATGACCGGCATTCCCGATCAATTAATATTAATGGGTGATAATTTCGAATCCGACCCCATTGTTTATCTGGGGCTTGTTAAGATTTTAGAAAAGGATATGCAACCGCGTAGCTTATGGAATCTTCTCAATGGCCATAAGGCCTTTTTCATGAATAAAAGACAACAGGCAACTTTTCTCAATAAGCTCTACCAATTGCATTCTCTTTTGGCCAAAGCGGAAAGCGGCCCCAAAGTAAAAATATATATTCGTCAAAAGGCGAAGGAAAAAGAAGTGGAGGTTCCACCCTCGCTACAATCTTTTCTTCCTTTAGTTGAAATGTACCAGGCGGTCTTAGGGCATCAGGAAAAAAACCAATAAGGAACCTGGCAGAAGAGATGGCCAATTGCCATAATCAGGCCAAAGCGATGAAAACTAATACCCGCCTGCCCCTGGTAGAGGTAACGAGTGAGGGGCAGAGATTCTAATGAAACCGGAAGGAACTCCCAAAAAATGCGCATAAAAGCAAAAATTGTTAATAGGAAATTGAGATGCCAATTGCTCAATATATCACTTCCATTTAAAATAATACCCATAGTTCAACCTTGAAGGAATATTAATGGAAAAGGGTTATACCCCTCTCTCTCGACTTATCGGTGATCCGGAAGAAAATTATTACCAATTAGGACTCAAAGACCGGGCCTTAAACTCTCCTATTTTCCATCATATGGATGCCCAATTTCTGACATCAGACCGGCGCATTAATCAACTGATCAAGACATTTACTTCCGCAGCGATATACCCCTACCTTAAGTCCGAGGGGGAATTTAAGGGTTGGATACGCGCCTACTCGGAAGGCATTCAAGAACCCCTAGGCCACTTGGCCCAAACCCTTTTTTTGCCTGACCTCATTAGTTCAATTTCAGGCATTAAACAATTACCATTAAGCTTACTAGGATGCTCCAGTATTTTTTGCCTCAATGAAGACGGGCAGCCCATGCATGCTCGCCTACTCGATTTTCCCCTATGGGGCAGTTACGATCGTTTCGAGCGCGGCCTCGTTTACCAATTTAAAAATTACCCTCAATTATTCTCCATGCAATCAATTGGTGTCCCCTTTCCTGGAGTCACAGCTATGAATGACGAGGGAATGACTCTTGCTATTCATCAAAAATTCAGCCCCGAAATTGACCTAAAAGGCCTACCCATTATGGAGTTGGCCACGATGTTGCTGATGAATTGTCATGATAAAAAATCAGTTTTAAAATTTCTCAAAACTCATAAACCCTTTACTAATTGGGGGCTTTACCTCTCCTTTAAAAGTGGTGACGTTTTGGAAATAGATGTTGGCCCCAAGGGCCTCGTCAAAAATGAATATCAATTAAAAGAAGATAGTTTTCTCTCCTTCACTAATGTACCTCTTAAATCTGGTCATGATCATTGCCTCCCCTGGTCGATGAAATGGAGTAATGAACAGCGCAGTCTCTCTCATCAAAAGCGCGCTAATGAGTGGCCTAAAAAGAAAAAAACGGAGGCCAATTTCCTAAAATTAATGGGTAAAAATATGATTCGCCCCTCCAAGAATTGGGGAAAAATCATTTGGGACGGTACCGCCCCAAATACCGTCACCAATTGTGTTCTCAACGCACAGAAAGGTCATTGTGAAAATTTACCCGGCATGGGGCCAAAAGTATTCCGCGGAAAAACCACTGCACTTAAAAATCTTTGGCTCGACCCTAAAGAAGATAAAGAAGTTATCCTCAAAGATTTGACTCCTTACCAAGAAGGAATGCGCCATCTTATTCAATCCCAAACCTTTTGGGATTGTGGCGATACCCATAGTGCCTACCATCATGTGCAAATGGCCCATGATAAATGGCAAGATTTCCCCCAAAAACATTTTTGCACTTTCTTTCTACTATGCTTTCAAACTCTGCATGAGACCCACGGTCTAGTTTTGCAGGATATATTAGAAAAATGGCAGCAACTTTGTCCGCTACTTCCCACTTATCACCAAGACCATTGCAAAATGATGATATGGAGAATAAAACGCCATTTACGTCCGGGCAGAAAGATTCAGCTGCCCCAATTACAACATGAAGAGTTGACACGTGTGCTAGAAAAAGAGCTTAATGTTCACGGCCTCATTTCAAAATATGGACTGAGGGTTTTAGTCAAGCCACGGATGGATATTCTGGATATTATTTATCTTCATTCCTTACTTTAGATACTCATTTACGGCCCCCCTTCACTTTGGCAAAATCATTATATGAAAATCCTAATCGCCCTAGGCCTTGCCCTTATGCCAGTTTCCCATTTCTCGGCCTTCGAAAAGTTTGACCAATTACCTACCTTTTTTAAAAAAAATCAATTCCAAAGGTTTCTCGACTATACTTGGGATAGCAAAGAAGGTCATACTACAGATTGTATGGTTATCCTGCTCAAAGGAAAATTGGCCTATGAGCGTTGCGACGCCCCTTTCTCCAGTCAGCAAAAACACAGAGTCTGGTCCATCTCTAAATCCTTTACCCATGCTCTCATCGGGCTCGCCATTCAACAAAATTATATTCGCCTAGACGACACCCTTGATGCAACCTTTCCGATGGCCAAATCTCAATATAAAAAACAAATCACTCTTAAACACTTGATGCAAATGAGCTCTGGCCTAGATTGGCAAGAAGGTTATGAGGGTAACCCTATTCGCAGTAATGTGGTGGAAATGCTTTATACCAAAAACTTTAAAGATATGGGCGCCACCTCTCTCAATCAAAGATCAATCGCCAAACCCGGTCAAAAATTTCGCTATAGTAGTGGCGAGACCAATCTCGTCATGAAATGGCTTAAGGCCAAGATGCCCAAGACAACTTATGACCATTTTCCTTGGAACTCATTATTTATTCCTCTAGGGATTCAGACAGCAACCTGGGAAAAAGATCATGAAGGTACATTTATTGGCTCCAGTTATCTCTATCTCAGCATTCTTGACCTCGCAAAATTTGGTCAATTCTATCTGCAAAATGGCCGCTGGAACAACCGTCAAATTCTTTCTCCTTCCTATATAAAACAAGCAATGAAATTGGCCCCTAGTTTTAATCAAACTCATTTAGAAGGGCCTAGTAATAGAGAATCTTATGGTATGCATTGGTGGCTTAACGTTGACCTTCCCAACAAGGGAAGAGGTTTGGGCCGGCCCTATAAAAAGTTACCGTCAGATGCTTATATGGCCCTCGGTCACCAAGGCCAAACTTTATTAATTATACCCAGTATGCAATTAGTGCTCGCCCGGTCTTCTCGTGACAAAAAGAAAAGTTTAGATCGCAAAAAGTTTTTTGATTTATTGGGTGATAGCTTTCACACGGAGGCGCTGTGAAAAAAGTGACTTTTGTCCTACTCATTGCTATAGGCCTATTAATTGGCGGATATTTTTACCTCGGCGATTTCCCAAAAGCGGTTGCCGCAAGTTTTGCTAAAGAGTTTTGCTCATGCCTTTATGTCGAGGAATTAAGTGAACAAGATTGCGCTATTTTTGCCAAACAAATCATCCCCGTAAGCGCTTATGGAATCAATAAAAAAACCCATACAATATGGGCCAAAGGTCTGTCCTTTACCGCTCTTGCAAAATTTGATCAACGCCATTACGGCTGTCGATTAATGAGCATTGATTAGCCATAAGTATTAAGCCGTCTATACCAATCTTTTTTCTTCTTATTCTTTTTAGGACCGGAAATTGCCCCCTTCGTTTTACTTTCTGCAAAATAGCGAAGAAGTCGGTCCTCATTATATTTCCGATTAACTTCACTACGAGAATGGTCCCCAGCGGCAGGCGTCAGCTGCTCTGAAGACGGGGTCACCTCTGGATGCTCTAGGGGCATCAGCGGTTTAATATTGAGAGACATGGTCCCATTATAAAAATGAATCTCAGCTCCAACAAAATACAAGGTGTTAAAGCTGTGAATTGCGAGCGAAATTGCCCCGAATATTCGCCATGATAAAATAATTCTTTTATTATCCGCTTCATTGAGCTTTAATCGAATGACATAGGAAAAGTCTATCAATCAAGAAAGGTATCAATGACTGATCAATTTATTTTCTTCTGCACCAATGTTGGCAATGAGCTTCTTTTAAAAAGGGAAATTGCCACCTTTTACCCTGAGTTGACGATTAGTTATTCAAGAAAAGGATTTTTAACTTATAAAAATAAAGGCGTTCTCTACGGCCTTAACACCATCGCTCAACTCGAACCAACATTTGCCACACGTTGTGGAATTTGCCTGGGAAAATCTCATTCCGAAAATGTCTTAGAATTAATTAATAATGGAATCAAAAAATTAAAAATTGATGGAGAAAAAGTCGCCTTTCATAACTATAGTATCAATACTCATTATCAATTGGATCTTGAAAATTTAATCTCCCAAGAAATCAATAAACCTGCCCTTATTAATAAGACTGTGTTTAACCTCATCTCCCTTGGTGAAGGCGAAGTATGGCTTGGAGTTCATCGTGCGGGCCAATCCACTACCAAATACCCCAACGCTGAGACGAATATCAAAATGCCAGATGACTCACCTTCCCGTGGGTATTTGAAATTTGCCCAAATTATTAAATTATTCAATATTAAGTTTGACCGCCGTGATAAATGGATAGATTTTGGAAGTGCTCCAGGAGGAGTAAGTCAATATCTTCTCGAGCAGGGCTGCCAAGTCCTGGGGGTCGATACCGCCAAAATGGACGCCTCGGTGGAGAATCATCTCAATTATAAGTTTATTCAATCTGCCGTACAGGATTTATCACAAGAGAAACTACCTTTTAAAGACGTCAATTGGGTTAATGCCGATTTGAACTTAAACCCTAACCAAGCAGTAAAAGAAGTCCTTCGTCTCTGTAAAAAGTATAACCATAGCTTAAAGGGAATCATTGTAACAATGCAAATGACCAATCTCGATTATGTCGATGATATTGAAACCTTTGAAGATGTATTTTACGACTGGGGGTTTCATCATATCGTAAGCCGCCAGGTTCCGGCCCATAAAAAAGAATACGTCATTATCGCCCGTCGCTAAATGATGACTTCAGGAAAAAATTAAGGAATGACCAAGGAGGGGTCTCCTAAGAGATGATACCAAATGAAATTTTCTAATGCTTCAGCACGAGAATTAAATTCTTTCATTAAGTGCATTTGGCCGGCAAAAATGACTTCACCTAAAGTTTCATATTTTCTGGCGGCCATCCCTTGATTAATCCCCACTGCCATAACAGCAGGTGGATGCCAAGAAATATCAACACTACCACCAAGGTAAGCAACCGCCCCCTGGAATTGATTTAAAATAAAAGTTTCACCAAGGCGGCCTTCACGATTAAAACGACCATTTTGGCAAGCAACGTCAATGATAATAGGGTATGTCCCCTTCTGGTTGAGATTTTTCACATCCTCTGAATAATAGGGTCGCTGGTTGACAGAGCTCCATGAATCCCCTGAGCCATGCCCAATATAGTTGAGCCAATAAGTCCCATCATTGATTTCACGATTAATAAGCTCCGGGTCCGAATTAACATTCTTTTGAAAAAAATACTTCACCCTTGTACTAAATGAATCTTGTAAAGGAGACATCATTTTTTCCATATATTCAACGTCTGTTGGGTTATATCCTTCATCACTCGCAATCCCCACAGCGTTTAATCGCCGCCATGGTGCGCCCTTCTTCATTGAGTTGTCATATGACAAAATTTTATTGAGTACAATCGCCACCTCTCCTGGCGTATTGGCCGGCAAGCGCCCGCTTAAAACATCTGGAACAGCATCATTTGCCCCACCCATTAAAAATAACGGTAAATCTGTCGGTGTTTGTTCGTCATAAGTGGTCTTGCGGTAAAAAGGAATCAAATGATTTTCATCACCTATTAAATAAGCATAATGAAATGCTTTTGTTTGATAGGCCTTGTGAACTTCCGCCTGCAATTGCGCCAATTCCATTGTATCGGACTTGAACGAAATCTCGCGAATCGTCAGCCCCTCGGCCTGTCTCCTCTTTTTCCATGGTGCCATGGCCTTTAAAAGGTCCTGGCGCCCAATCAAAAGCATATCCTTACCTGCCCTCGTGGAGGACCAACTTTGCTGCCAATTAAATAGTGATACTGTTTTTCTCCCCAGCACCTGATAAACGGCGCGTGGATAAACCAGCAGATTGCGACCATTTTCAGTATGCATGGGGAACAGAGTCAGTTTTGTCAGCGGAATGCCACGAAAATCCCCTAAAAATTCTAAACGGTAAGAAGTGACTCGGTCTTTTTTCCCAGGCCTTTGCCAACGAATGGCCTGCTTTTCCTCGCAACGACAGGGGTATTTTGGAACCAAGGGAGGAATAACTCCTATCAAACGAGCTTCATCACCCATTTGCACCTTCACTGTAAAGTCAGATGGGTGACCTTTTAAAAGATATGACTTTCCTAGAACTTGAGGTGAGTTGTATTGATAATTGGGCCCTAGGTATTGATGATTAAGTCGAAAAAGTGTCTGACCCTCTTCTGATTGAGTCTCAATGCCCTCGATTTTTTGCAGGTTGAAACGAACCTCTATCTTCTTCTTTCCATATGTTAAAGAGATCGGCACCGCTTGGTCCGATAAAGCTTGAGTTTTTTGTAAATAAAAAACCTTTGCAAAAGTCATTGAAGAGAAAGACAATAAGAAGCTCGCAAGCGCTAAGCGCTTAAAATTATGCATAGTTTCATCCTGGAAATTAAACGGTATGCTGATCTATCGGCGATTGGCCCTTTCCATCCCTGCCCTAACAACTCTTCTGGAAAAATTTGCCATAATGTCCAGAAACACCTATTGCTGGACGACTATCAACCATGTTACAAACGGGAAAAATCTAACCTGGAAAGGAGTATTGATCATGTTCCAAAGAATTCTTCCCCTTATTGCCACTATTATGTTGTTAGGTGGTTGCCAAAAAGACGACAAGCTTGGTTCGGTAAACAACCCTGTAAAGCTTTATTTCACCCCATCTGTTGACGCTGAAACTATTGCTTCAAACTCTGATGAGTTTATTAAGTTCCTTGAAAAAGAAACAGGACTCTATTTCAAAACAGGTATCCCTACTAACTACGTTGCCGTTGTTGAGGCCTTTGGTTCAAAAAGAGCTGATATCGGCGTCATGAATTCTTTTGGTTATCTAATGGCCAATGAAAAATATGGCGCACAAGCAAAACTACGTGTCATCCGTTATGGCCATGACTATTATCAAGGTCAGATTATTGCTCATAAAGATTCCAATATTAAAACGTTGAAAGATCTAGAGGGAAAGAAATTTGCTTTCACTGACCC
Organism: Bacteriovoracaceae bacterium; assembly: GCA_041586955.1. Lineage (GTDB taxonomy): Bacteria > Bdellovibrionota > Bacteriovoracia > Bacteriovoracales > Bacteriovoracaceae > JBFGZE01. The sequence continues at coordinate 8,355 of JBFGZE010000057.1, read as the reverse complement.
CTCTTCTACCAGCGGTTATATGTTTCCTCTTAAAATGCTCAAGGACAGCTCCGTCACTACAGGTAATACGACATTTGCAATTAAGCATGACAATGTTGTGACAATGATTTATCAAAAGCAAGTTGATGCTGGCGCCACTTATTACTCAGCTCCCGCTGAAGATGGTACAATCCGCGATGCTCGTAGCCGTGTAAAAACTCAATTCCCGGACGTTGAAGATGTTGTAAAAATCGTCGCCATCACGGAAAAAATTCCTAATGACCCATTTGTCTTTAGAAAAGATCTTCCTAAGGAAATCACAAACAAGTTCATTTCCGCCCTTAAGAAATTCCTCAGCACAGAGGAAGGGAAAAAGGTTTTCAAAAATATTTACTCTGTCAACGGCCTAGTCGATTCAACAGACAAGGATTACGACGGCTTGAGAAATATGATTAAATCAATTAATATTGATGCCTCTAAGCTATTAAAATAACTACCAGAGGGCCCTCTTATTGAGGGCCTTTTTTTATCTTGGGAGTTACCACATAAAAGAAACAATGCACTAAAATTGAGTTTTTTTTTCTCTTCCCTAGACAAGCCCCTATGAAAGCACGTATAAATATGACCGCTTAAACCCATAAAAACATAAGCTTAATCGCTTTGGAGACTAAGATCATGAGTGAGATGATTCTCGAAGTAGAAAACTTGCAAAAAGTTTATCCCAACGGCACACATGCACTAAAAGGTGTGAGCTTCGATGTTAAAAAAGGTGAATTCCTAGTTGTCATCGGTCTAAGTGGATCCGGTAAATCAACCTTATTAAGATGTATCAATAGACTACACGACCCAACCAGTGGTTCCGTTAAGTTTGAAGGTACTGAGGCCACAACACTTAAAGGCAAGTCTTTAAGAGGTCTTAGAACTCGCATTGGTATGATCTTCCAACACTTTAATCTTATTCCACGCCGAACTGTTATGACGAACGTCTTATCAGGGACATTAGCAAAGCGTCCGGTCATCAAATCGATCCTTGGTATCTACCCCGCCCAAGATGTCAAAAAGGCCCATGAGTTTATTAAAATTGTCGGCCTTGAAGGCAAAGAGAATCACCGCGCCGATAATCTTTCTGGTGGCCAGCAACAAAGAGTCGCCATTGCCCGCGCCCTTATGCAAAATCCTTCCATTCTCTTGGCCGATGAGCCTGTTGCGAGCTTAGACCCCGCCACTTCTCATTCTGTTATGCAATATTTAAAAAAGGTAAATGAAGAATTAGGTGTCACAATTGTTTGTAACCTCCATTTCTTATCTCTTGTCCGTCAATACGCTTCTCGTGTCATTGCGCTTAAAGATGGTCTGAAAATTTATGAAGGTGAACCTCGCGACATTGATGAAAACTGGTTCCAAACCATTTATGGCGAAGATGCTGTAGAAGTAACGATCGACTAATTCAGGACGGAGAAATAAATAATGACAGCTAAAAATGAAGCTCTTTCGACTCAACGGCCAATCAGTAAGCCCAAAACCATGCAGGTCAAGGCCGTGCTTGCAGCACTATCTATTGATACCCTTCTATGGGCCTATACGCTCTTAGTAACTTATAAAATTGTTTATCAAAAACTTTTTCTCGGTCTACGCTACCCCGACTTTGGTTGGGACCAACCCCTTATAGCTCTGGGTATTGGGTTTGCCGTCTCGCTTGCTCTCTTTTTCACCAAATTATCCATTGGCCGTGCAAGCCAAGGCCTTTACCAACTGGATGACAATAAACATATAATGAAAGAGCCATTCATTTATTTTGGCTATATTGTTATCCTTTTAACTTTTGTTGCCGCTTATTTTGTTTCCCAAGTTTCAATCAGAGAGTTTCTCTCTGAGTCGGGAATCAACGGCGCCAAACGGATTTTTACCGCTCTTTTTCAACCGAACCTAGCAATCCTCGAGGAAGCGGTCTTCGCAGCAGTTGAAACCATTTATATGGCCTTTATTGCGACTACTGTGGCCTTACCTTTTGCCTTTATTTTAGGCTTTCTTGCTGCTCGTAACCTTATGGATGGCTCGCGCATTAGTTTTACTATTTATAGCCTTACTCGCTTTTTCCTTAATGTCAGCCGCTCTATTGAGCCACTCGTTTGGGCAATTATCTTCTCCGTTTGGGTCGGTATTGGTCCCTTTGCAGGTATGCTCGCGCTTTGCTTACACTCAGTCTCTTCCCTGGCGAAGTTATACTCAGAGCAGATCGAAAACATTAGCAATGGCCCGATTGAGGCCATTACCGCGACAGGTGCCCACCCCATTCAGGTTATCTGGTATGGTGTTGTCCCTCAAATAGTACTTCCTTATCTCTCATTCACCATCTACCGTTGGGATATCAACGTTAGAATGGCGACTGTCATTGGTCTCGTTGGTGGTGGTGGTATCGGTACTATGCTTATGCAATACCAAGGTCTTGCCAAGTGGAATGAAGTTGGTCTTTTGGTCATCGTCATTGCCGCTATCGTATGGATTATGGACTGGTCATCATCTCGTCTAAGAGAAGCGATCAAATAAGTTCCCCATTAAATCTTTCAACTAATTTTAAAGGCCTATTTATATAGGCCTTTTTTTTGCCCTCAAATAATGCCACCCATCCAGGAATAAGCAAAAGAATCATAACAACTATTGATTTGGCCATTAATGGCACAAATAACGATAAAGTCTCTAAAGAATAGCTAGCAATTATGAAGGAAGCACATCATATTATCCGGAGAATCACGATCAGCGATGACCGAAAAATAAGAGGGAAAGAAGTATGGCGATAGATACTTCAACCTTAAAAATGGCGCTTACAAGAAGTCGAATATTTTAATACAACCCATGGTATTGCTTCCAGTATTTTTTGGCCTTTAAAAGCGCCTTCGATTTACAAATAAGTCGCCGAGATGTGCATTGGTTTATTCTCTCTATACGTTTAACGAGAGTACCTTGGGTATAATAAGGAACCAGGGTTTTCTTTTTGTATTCGCTAAAAGTTCTCTCTTTAAGCCCTTCTGAAACAAAAGAAAACTCATCAAATTCCAATAATTCCATCTCTGAAAAGAAATAATTAATTCCATCGAGCTTTTCGATCTCTAATTCTGGATCCCAGTTTCTGGCCTTAGTTGAAACATCGCGAATAAAGATATGGGCGTCTTCTAAACCTAATGAATAGACGACATCAGTATAGACCTTTGGGTCCTTTGAAGAATTATCTCCGAAGAAATAAACCTTTAATGGTTCAGCAGGGTTCTTATCCATCTCTTTGTGTAAAAGACGGCGAATGGTCCTAAATTTATAATCATAAGTTTGACCTGAGTCTATCCTCCGCAAATAAGATGGCCCTTGAGGAAATTGATGTGCCAGTAACCATTTCTGGGCATCAAATGAAATTTCCGGTGCGGCCGAGACATAATAAAAGCTAATATTATCGTCTGCGTGATAGGACTCTAATTCTTGAAAAAGGTCCCGGGTTCTTTTATAAACTTTCTTGCGAAAAAAATGGATGGCCCCCAATACCCCGCCCATAGAATTGGCCTTTTTAATAGTATCATCAATATCAGAGAAAACGACCACTTTGGCCCAGGATGAACCTATCGAGAGAAGGAATAAGGCCAGGAGAATTAATTGTTTGAACTGCTTCATAGTACCCTTGAGAAGAAAGAAATAATGTTTTTTGTCACTGTATACCGCACCCACTTATAAAGTACTTAACCATATGGTTTTCCTATTAATCAAGAAACTCTCTTGAAAAATATTCCTTCACCAGGCCCTTGAATGACCTCAGCTTATGGGTTATTTTGACGAAATGGGACTAATGTATCAAATGCCAGTAGAAGAAAATGCTAAAGACGACCGCCTTATTAAAACGAATACGGGTGGCATCCTATTAAAATCATATGGATTACCAATGATTTTTTGGGGTTATTTATTGGCCTTCTTCATGGTTTTAGGCTTTATGGCCCTGGGCATATGGGGACCTCTGGTGAAAATGACACAAGGTGATGATTCCATTAATCAAATCTTGGCCCAAGCGGTACTAGGATTGATTTTAGGCCTTCCCATCGCTGCTCTAGGGTTCTTCTTCTATGAAAAGCATATTCACAAAGACAGGACCCAACTAACGGTTTCTCATCACGTCTTTGGTATCCGGCTTAAAAAAGATACCTATCAATTACGTGAGACTGGGTCCTTTGCCCTTGAGCACCTGCTCGACTCTCCTAATAAGGCCAGTATCGAAAAAACACAGGGAATGGAAGCATTTCAAAATAAAGGTTTTTTTGAATTATTTGCGATCGATAAAAATAATTTAAAACATTTAATCGACCGCAATTCGCGAAGAGGTGAAATGAGGAAGCTCAAAGAGCTCCTCTCCCGCTATTAATCCTTTTTATCAGAATTAGACTTATTGGTTTTAATGGAACGAGGGTGCTTTTGACCAACAGATTGCCTTCTGGCCTGATGCTCACGTGCACGCTCTTCCTCTGCTTTGGCCTTTTCCTCTAAATTATCAGTTCGAAAAAGTCTTGGCCTACGGCCACCGGCTTCGAACGTTTTCTTCTTAGGCTCCGGCAATTTCTCCCGACGCATTTGTGTTTGCTCTTCAACATTTTGCTTTTTAACAACGCGGGTTTTCGCCTTCTTTTGAGATTTGGCACTACGCCTTTCTTCATCTGACTTCAAGTCATGATTCGAAATATCAATTTCTACGCCTTCGCCACAGATTTTAGTCTGACAGGCAAGTCGCTCTTTCGTAATATGAAAAACATTCCCTAATAATTGAATTTCATTAAAGGGTGGAGGGGTTAATTCATCCTCACCACCTTTGATTTTAATGACACAATCGGAACAAGAACCAGTACCACCACAGCTTGAACGAACATAGAGATTTTGATCTCTTAATGCTTGTAATAGGTTGGTATCAGTATCAATTTCTATTTCAAGACCCTCTGGCCATATTTTTACCTTGGGCATTTCATTCTCCTATAATTTTTCTTTAAGCTCTTTTTCCACTTTTCTTAAAATATTGGATTTTAAGGCCTTAAGAAAAAATGACAAATCTAGAGTTACTAGAGCTGCCTGCTCGTCAAAAGTCAATTCGAGCTTGAAACCTTTACCGCTCGCACGCAAACTGCGCAATGCATCATCAGTATCAATATCAGCTTTGACTTGAAACCTTTTCACATAATCTGGGGTTATTAATTTTTTGGCAATCTCAAAGGCCTCATCGGCACTCGTAAGATTGCTATAGGGAACCTTTAAGTCCATCCCAAACTCCTCTTAATGACTTCCTGTCGAGCCGAATCCGCCGGCACCCCTTTCTGTCTCACTTAATTGCTCAACACGTTGAAAGAGAGCTTGAGTAATTGGGGCAAACACTAATTGAGCGACTCGCATTCCATGGGTAATTATAACATTCTCTTGGCCAAAATTCCCAAGGATGATTTTTACCTCTCCACGATAGTCAGCATCAATAGTTCCAGGACTATTCACCACTAAAAGGTCGGTTTTAAGAGAAAGGCCTGAGCGCGGGCGCACTTGAACTTCATAACCCGCTGGGATCTCCATCGAAAGGCCAGTGGGAACAAGAACTCGTTGACCAGGTTCGATCATTAGCCCATGCTCCCGCTGCTCATTTGGTAAGCTAGCACGAATATCTGCTCCCGCCGCCTGAGTCGTCTCATACTGCGGGAGTGGAAATTCAGAGTCAAAGTGATCCAAAGTTTTTACACCTATGGTCTGCATTAACTCTCCTTAAGATTTTTTCTCGATAGACTTAACCGCTTTCGCCGAAAATTTATAACGGCCCATACGATCGACTTCAAGCAACTTAACCTTAATTTGATCACCTTCTGCGACATATTCATTCACATCTTGAACACGATCATCAGAGAATTCAGAGATATGAACAAGGCCAGAAACACCTGGAGCAATATCAACAAAAGCGCCATATTCTTTGAGAGTTACAACAACAGCGTCGAATATATCACCAACTGTGGCACCATTAATTTGCATATCGATAAGGGCGATACATTGATCAATCATGTCTTGGTCTGTACTGATAACACGAACAGTTCCGTCATCATCAACTTCCATATTAACCTTAAAGTCCTCTTGTAACTTTTTAATGTTTTTGCCGCCAGGTCCAATAAGGCCACCGATACTATCGGCCTTAATCTTGATGGTCTTAATAACAGGAACTCCGTCTTTCATACGCTCTCTAGGAGTTGAAATCGTTTTCGCCATCTCTCCTAAAATATGAAGACGACCTTCACGGGCCTGAGACATTGCTGCCTCAACAATTTCACGCGTAAGACCTGTAATCTTAATATCCATTTGAATGGCGGTAATACCTTCGGCAGTACCAGCAACTTTAAAGTCCATATCACCAAGGTGATCTTCGTCTCCAAGAATATCAGTAAGAATTTTGTAGCGATCACCATCAGAGATAAGCCCCATGGCAATACCAGCAACCATACCTTTTATTGGGACACCAGCATCAAGAAGGGCCATAATACCAGAACAAACGGATCCCATTGAGCTTGAACCGTTAGATTCAAGAACCTCACAAACAACACGAGTGGTATAAGCGAATTCTTCTTTAGTTGGCATAACAGCTTGGATCGCTCTCTCTGCCAAATTACCGTGACCTAATTCACGACGACCAACACCACGAACACCACGCGCCTCGCCTACGGAATAAGGAGGAAAATTATAATGAAGGTAAAAATTATCATAATTAAGGCCAACGATGCGGTCACTCATTTGCTCACCAGAAGCACCGCCTAGAGTTACTGTGGCAAGAACCTGAGTTTCACCACGAGTAAAAAGTGATGAACCATGAGGAGCCGCTAGAATGTCAGTTTCTGTTTCAATCTGACGAACTTCAGTAATACCACGGTTGGCGATACGAAGATCCTTGGCAAGAATATCTTCTCTCATCATTTCATAGAGAAGCTCATCAACACCTTTGTAGGCTTCTTTTTTAGAAGAATCGTCCGCAGTCAGGCCAAAGTCTTCTGGGGAATTGGCCATTGCTTCGGCAACAGAGCGCTCTAGAGCTTTAACAGCTTTTTGACGATCCATTTTATCCTCAATATTGAGGCAAGCTCGTGCCTGATCGCTAAAATCAGACTTCACTTTATTCAGCATTGTTTCATTAGCGGCGGCTGAAATAAACTCACGCTTGGGACGTCCAATTTCTTCACGCATTTGCTCTAGGAGCTTCACATAGTCTTTTATTTGATCATGGCCAAAGAAAATAGCTTCTAAAACTTCTTTTTCTGGAACAATCTTTGCTTCACCTTCAACCATTAAAATGGCATCAGCAGAAGCGGCAACAATAATTTCTAAATCAGACTCTTCCAATTGATCATAGTGAGGGTTAAGAACTAATTCACCGTTGATACGGCCAACCTTACAAGTTCCAATTGGACCGTCAAAAGGAATATCAGAAATCGTGAGCGCTGCGGATGAACCTAAAGCAGCGAGGACCTCTGGATCACCTTTACCATAAGACATAACCGTACAAGAAACGACAGTGTCAAACATATAACCTTTAGGAAATAATGGGCGTAAAGGACGGTCAATAAGACGAGCATTTAAAGTTTCTTTAGTGGAAGGACGCCCTTCTCTTTTCAGGAACCCGCCGAGAAATTTACCGGCAGAATACATTTTTTCTGTGTACTCAACAAGTAAGGGGAAAAAATCTTGGCCATCTTTCATTTCAGATGCCGAGCAGACAGTCACAAGTACTTGTGTGCCTTCACTTGAGATGAGAACCGACCCATCAGCTTGTTTGGCCAAACGGCCAGTTTCAACGGTAACTTCTTTGCCACCATAATTGAGCGAATAAACTTTCTTGTTTTCGTTCATACATAACTCCAACGCTTGCCCTTTGGGCAAGACTAAAAATGTTAATATTTGAGTTGGTAAAAGGTAAGATCAGCAGTAATAGAATTTAAAAGATATTAAGGAAGAAAATACGCTCAATTTTTTATTCCCAAATATCCTTCAAATTCCCAAAAACATTAGTTCTTAGCAATTCTAACTCGTTATTATTTTAATGAATTTTTGTCAATCCTACAAACAAAAAAAGGGAGGCGAAGGCCTCCCTTTTGAGACCTTAGGCCTCATTTAAATTAGGACTTATTTTCTTAGTCCAAGCTCTTTAATAAGATCTTGGTATTGGTCAGCTTTAGTTCTCTTAATGTATTTGAGTAAACTACGACGACGACCAATCATTTTCAATAAACCACGATTTGAATGATAATCATGGATATGCTTTTCAAAGTGACCCTTAAGGTCATTAATTCTTCTTGTTAAGATCGCAACTTGTACGGCAGCTGAACCAGAATCGTTCTC
>JBFGZE010000056.1:0-22080 GCA_041586955.1 Bacteriovoracaceae bacterium | reverse complement strand
GTATAGACGTACAACAACAAGCGCTTTAATTAAGCATAATCTTATACTAATAATAAGATCTCACCTACAAGCAATGATCCGAGTTAATCAAATTCAAATAATTTAAGGTACCTATAAAAAAAAATAATCAAAAGAAGAAGCCAAATATTTTTGGCATCAATCATGGATCTAACAACTTAAACTTAGTGGTGGGCGATTTTTGAAAAACTCATTAAGAAACTAACCCCGACAACTGAATCAACACCATTTTTATTCATGATTTTATATCATTTAGTTGTATCGTTTCAACAATATCCCCCAAGACGCTTTCTTCATAAAAATAAAGCTCCTTGTTTGAAACATGGTCTATCATTAGTAATTTTGCTTCTAAAGTATGAGTTTTCGAGGAAATAATTCTCATATTATATATTAACCTTTTCCTTCCACAATTATCACACAATACCGAGTAGGCTGGACACTTTTCTTGCTTTACGATATGTCTCAATAGGATCAATGCACTCATATCAAAACTTAAATTTATGATTGATTAAAACGCGGCAAAAACAGGATATCGGATGAAAAAATGGTTATACTTTCTCATTATCGGTTTCCCTATTTTATTCACCCTCTTTTATGGGTCACTTTCTCTGGTCGGCTCTATTTTAACAGTAGGCAACATAGGACAAGAAGAGGAAGATGTCATTTATCTGTCTTCTGCTCAAATTCATACAGAATTTATTCTACCCCTCACAGATAATCTCTTTGCTTGGAAAAAAGTTATTCCTAAAGAAAAAATTTATCTTATCAACGAGTCAAAATATATAAGCATTGGTTGGGGGGACAGAGGTTTTTTTTATCATATCCAAACTTGGGATAAAGTAAAACTAAGCGTCCTTTTAAAGGCGCTCTTTTTGAAAACTCCAAGTGTTATGCATATTAACTTTCTTTCAGAATTGCCTTCTCATATGAAGCTGTATCGAATATCAATAACTCACCACAACTATCAACAACTTCTCTCCTATATAAAAAACTCCTTTTCACTCAACCAAGATAAACTCCCCTTCCTCGACTCTTCATTTAATTATTATGACAGTGATTTTTTTCTAGCAGCGAAAGGAAGTTACCACCTCTTTTACTCGTGTAACCAATGGACCGCTGATGGCCTTAAAGCGGCGGGACTGAAAAGGCCTCTCTTTTCTCCCTTTAAATATGGAATCGAATGGTCCTTAAAAGACCTACTCATGTCTCCTTGACTCCAATGCCAAAAAAGAGCATATTTCCCCCCGTATCTTCTCTTGAGCTGAATAGGTTCGTTCTCACATTTTTTTACTATTACAAAAGGAGCTCTTATGAAATTTTTCAAGTTGATTCTTTTAATGTTAATGATTTCAACCAGTGCTTGGTCGCAAGAATGCACTATCGGTGAAGTGAAAATGTTTGCTGGAAATTTTGCTCCTCGCAATTGGGCCTTTGCACATGGCCAATTAATGGCGATTAGTCAAAATAACGCCCTATTTGCCATATTAGGTACCACCTATGGTGGGGATGGGAGAACCACTTTTGCTCTTCCCGATTTACGTGGTCGAGTGCCCGTAGGTGCCGGTAATGGCCCAGGACTTTCCATGAAAAGACTTGGCGAAAAGGGCGGCCAGGAAAATATTCAATTGAGTCAGAGACATATGCCTGATATCCCCATCTCTTTACAAGTTCCATCGGCAGTCGAAACAGATGATGCCCTCCAATTAGCGACAGGCCTGGCAGAAGTAAAGGCCCTTAAGGTGGTGACAACAGAAGTAGAAACGATGGTTCAAGGTGAAAATCGACCAATTCATAACGCTCAACCTTACCAATCATTGAATTATATCGTTTGTCTGTATGGCCTCTTTCCCTCACGTAACTAAAAGCTCATGTGGCGTGGCCCCATTTGAGGCCAGGGACTGCGTCACAACCTAGATCAGAAAAATAACCATGATGGGAGTCAGGCAACATAAAGACAGGCCCACTAAACAAAGAAAAAGGCTCGGGAACTCACACGCAACGCAAACTCAAGAGGTTGCATGGCATTTCCCCGGGATGCGATAAAAATACGGCCACAAAATAGCACAAAAATACCTGACCCACATCATGGCCAAGAATCATCTCCTGGCCCAGACTAGCAAGAGAACCTCTGGAGGAAAGAATGCCCATCATGAGTTATATCGCTTATCCAAACGAGAACGGCAAGGAACAATTAGTTGCCGATCTCAATCAACTCTCGTCCTGTGATGCGAGAGCGGCCCTCAACGAAGACATGATTATACTTATCACTGACACTGGTAGTGATTGCGAAGAAGAGCACCTCCAAGAAAGTTTAAAGAAAGTAACTTCTCTTAGTTGCCTAACACTGGTTTATGCAGAAAGCACCGACAACTCCAATCATGGAGGAGAAAAATAATGAGGCCTGAAGACTTAACTCAAATTGACCGTCGTGATTTCATTAAAAATATGGCATTCGCTTCGGCCCTCCTCGTCGCCAAGGGACTTGTTCCAGGAGTTTTATTCGCTGATGAACAAAAACTAAAAAATGACCAAGATCTACAATGGAAGAAGACACCGTGCCGTTTTTGTGGGGTGGGATGTGGCCTTCTTGTTGGAATTAAAGATGGGAAGGCGACAGCAGTTAAGGGTGATCCCGACTCCCCTGTCAATAAAGGACTTTGCTGCGTCAAAGGGTATCACTCGATCCAAGTCCTCTACGGTAAAGACCGGATCAAAAAAGCTCAGGTGCGCAAGAATGGTAAGATGGTAGAAGTCCCCTTAGGGGAAGCGCTGGACCTTGTTGCCAAAAAAATGAAAGAAACAATTGCGAAACATGGTAAAGATGCTGTTTCTATTTACGGTAGTGGCCAATGGACTATTCCAGACGGTTATGTCGCCTCTAAATTTATGAAGGGCGCAATTGGCTCAAACAACCTAGAGGCCAATGCTAGACTTTGTATGTCCAGCGCTGTGACGGGATTCATGACCACCTTTGGCCTCGACGAACCCATGGGCTGCTATGAAGATATCGATTATGCCGATGTCTTTGTCCTATGGGGTAATAATATGGCCGAGATGCACCCAGTACTTTTCTCTCGTATGCTCGATCGAAAATATAAGAATAAAAAAGTTAAAATTATAGACTTGGCAACGAGAACAACAAGAACAAGTTATGCTGCCGATAAGTCCATTCTATTTAAACCACAAACAGACTTGGCGATCGCCAATGCCATTTGTTTTGAAATTTTACGAAATGGTTGGGAAAATCCAGAGTTTATTAAAAACCATTGTTCCTTTAAAACTGGTAAAACCAATATAGGTTACGGCCTAGAAGAAAAATTTAACTTCAAAGATGAAGTCAAGTCTTCTTCTTTAGATGAATATAAAAACTTTCTAAAGGACTATACTCCTGAGAAAGTTGAAAATATCTCTGGCGTCCCTGCAAAGGACATTCGCTACCTCGCCTCTCTCTATGGTGACCCACAGAAAAAGGTCACCTCGTTTTGGTGCATGGGGATGAACCAGCATACTCGTGGAACATGGATCAATAATTTAGTTTATAATATCCACCTTCTTGTCGGTAAAATATCAACTCCAGGAAATGGCCCGTTTTCTTTAACCGGCCAACCAAGTGCCTGCGGGACAGTAAGAGAAGTCGGAACGCTCACCCATAAGCTCCCCCATGGTGTCGTAACGAATAAGAAAGATCGCGAAATGGCCGCCAAAATTTGGAAAGTACCAGAATCAAACATTTCACCGAAACCATCTCATCATACAGTATCGATGTTTCGGGCACTTGACCGCGGTGAAATTAAATTCATGTGGATTCAAGTGACTAACCCCATGGTCACCATGCCCCATCTTAACCGCTACCGGGAAGCTGCCCAAAAAGAAGATCGTTTTATTGTGGTCTCAGATATTTATCCCACTCCTACCACTGACATTGCCGATGTCATTCTTCCCTCCGCCTTATGGATTGAACGAGAGGGAATGTTTGGCAACTCAGAACGGCGAACTCAGCATTTTGATCAATTGGTCGAACCTCCAGGTGATGCCATTAGTGATGCTTGGACTATGATTGAAGTGGCGAAACGTATGGGCCATGGGGAATTATTCCCATGGGATAAAAAAAATCATATCGAAAAGATATGGGAAGAATACCGTTTATTTCATGCAGGCAAAAAGCATAATATGGCACCTTACCAACTTCTCAAAGAGAGACCCGGAGTTCGTTGGCCTTTTGTCGACGGACAAGAAACTCGTTGGCGTTATCATGCTAAATACGATCCTGCGGCCAAAGGCAAAGGTTTCGATTTTTATGGTAAACCCGACCATAAAGCGTGGATCTTTTTACGCCCCTTTGAGGAGATGCCAGAACCACCAGACAAAGACTATCCCTTTATTCTCAATACTGGCCGAGTAATCGAACATTGGCATACAGGATCAATGACAAGAAGGATTCCAGTTTTACACCAAGCTGTTCCCGAGTCCTATGTTGAACTTCACCCTGCTGATGCCAAAAGAATGATGGTACGAACTGGCGACAAAATTAAAATAACGAGTCGCCGAGGTAGTATTATCATGAAGGCCCAGGTGAATGGCCGTGGTAGGCCACAGGAAGGTCATGTCTTCGTGCCATTTTTTGATGAAAAATACCTTATTAATGATTTAACAATCGACGCCTATTGCCCGATTTCAAAGCAACCCGATTATAAAAAATGCGCCATAAAGATTGAGAAGGTATGAGCAAAAAAACAAAAATATCCCCCATTTTTTTAGGTATTGCCCTAATGCTTATGGTCTCCTTTATCTGGGTTATGATTAAAGTTTTTGACTTTGATTCTCATGGCCCATTTAAAAAAGAGGTACTGACAGATTTTAGAGGGATTGATAGGCCCTTAGAATCACAAGCTGGTATGTATTATGGATTGAAAGAAGGGAATAAATATCCCGAAACCAAAAATAACCCCAATAGCAAACGAGACCTAGATAGTTTTTATAAAAATCGTGCCTATTTGGGTGCTCCTCCAACCATTCCCCATCAAATAAAAACATCGATGAATGGTAGTTTTGAAAATTGCCTGCATTGTCATCTCAATGGTGGTTTTGCAGCGGAATTTGAGGCCTATGCACCAGTTACTCCTCATCCTGAATTCACCAATTGCAAACAATGTCACGTTCCACAGCGGACGACTTCTTTATTTAAGGATATCAATTGGCATAAACCGACAACTGCAAAACTTGGAAAATCTCATCTTAAAGGTTCTCCCCCTACCATCCCTCATTCTCTGCAAATGCGCGAAACTTGCCTTTCCTGCCATTCGGGACAGGGAAGCATCAAGGCCATTCGTGTAACTCATCCAGAGAGAGTCAATTGCCTGCAATGCCACGTTTCCGCTCTTGAAGAGACCCCCTGGGAGAGAGGTCAATTATGATGAAAGCAATCCACCTATTATTCCTATCGATATTAATGGCAGCATGCCACCCTGGCCATCATGGTGTTTTAAATAAAAAAATCGAAAAGGCAAAAGTTGGTACATCATCGATGGCAAGTGACCAAATTTCCCCTGAACTTCTCCAAGATATTCAATATGAAAAGGCCAAATGGAAAACGAAGACTGACTTCTTTGTGCAAAAGCGCTTTAGTCAATTCAAAGAAAATACTTGTAAAGATTGTCATGAATCAAAAAAAATCATAAACCAAGTAGGCGTCACCCAACATTCAGAGATTATTTTACAGCATGCAAGTCAGGAAGTTATGAATTGTACAACCTGTCATGACCCAAAAAGAGTTTGGCAATTAAAAACATTAAATCATTTCACCGTGTCTATCAATCACCCCTACCAAGTTTGTACACAATGCCATTTTCAACAAGTTGAAGACTGGTCTAAGGGCGCTCACGGCAAACGAGTTGGTGGTTGGCATGGAAAAATAGTACGGAATAATTGTACAGATTGCCATAACCCCCATGACCCCAGCTTTAAACCCCGTTGGCCTAGTATTAATCCAAACGGTTCCCGTTGGATTAAATAACCAAAGTAGGTAGTAATGAAAAAAATAAGAGATTTTTTAAATCGTTTTTTAAAAGGCAAAAAGTGTGACCATGGCCGAGACCAGGCAAACTGCTGCTCCCATGAGGAGTCTGGGGCCAAGCAACTTTTAGGTCGCACTATGGGGCGGCGAAATTTCCTTAGAGGAGCTGCTGCATCAGCGGGAGCGGGCGCCTCATTGATGGCGGTAGGTCCAACTGCTCTACTTGATGAAAAAACGCGACAATCTGCGTCCTTAAAATGGGAAGAATACTTTAAAGGCAATTATCGCGTGATGAATAAAAAGGAGCGCTTGGCGACCCTAAAACGTCTAGAAGAGCTTGCCAAACTCAATCGTAATGAAAATATTCAAGTCTCAGGCGCCGAACCAATTCCAGGAGTTCTCTTCGGTTACGCGTTTAACATCTCTAAATGTGAAGGCTATATGGATTGCATCAAGGCCTGTGTTGAAGAAAATAACCTCGACCGTGATTCCAATATGCAATATATCAAAGTTTTTGAAATGGATCATGGAAAAATCAATTTAGAGAATGGCGATGCTGCTTATTTTCATGAAGTACCACAAGATGATAAATTTTATATTGGTACTCAATGTATGCATTGTGAAAATCCGCCTTGTGTGCCAGTTTGCCCAACCGGTGCAACATGGAAAGAGCAGGACGGAATTGTTGTCGTTGATTATGATTGGTGTATTGGCTGCCGTTATTGTGAAGCAGCTTGCCCCTATTGGGCACGCCGCTTCAACTGGGGCGAGCCCCATGTTCCGGCCGAGCAAATTAATCCTAACCAGCATTATTTGGGCAATCGCAAAAAATCAAAAGGCTCAATGGAAAAATGTCATTTCTGTGTCCAAAGAACTCGTAAGGGCGAAAACCCGGCCTGTGTTGACGCGTGTCCCACTGGAGCGAGAGTCTTCGGCAATATACTCGATCCTAATAGTGACATTCGCTATATCATCGAAAATAAAAAAGTATTTAGACTCAAAGAGGAATTGGGAACAGAACCTAAATTCTGGTATTACATGGATTAATTTATGCGAATATTTTATAGACAATTTACCAATTTCTTCTTTGATTGCCTTCGCTATTCATTAACCGGAGAGAGGATATACCATCTTTGGATGGGTTTTCTTACTTTTCTAATGTTAATGGGCGCAGGCCTATATCTCATTCAATTGGACCAAGGCCTGATCGTCACAGGTATGAATGATTATGTTAGCTGGGGTCTTTATATATCTAATTTTACTTTTCTAGTTGGGCTGGCAGCCGCGGCCGTCATGCTCGTATTACCGGCCTATATTTTTTCGGATGTCGATTTTCATAAAGTCGTCCTGATCGGGGAAGGTGTTGCCGTCGGCGCACTTTTCATGTGCCTGGCCTTTGTGACAGTCGATATGGGTGGGCCCCATAGACTTTGGCATCTTATCCCCAAGATCGGTTATTTTAATTGGCCCGAATCAATGCTGGCATGGGATGTAATCGTACTCAATGGATATCTGCTCCTCAACATGTTCATTCCCATGTATATCTTATTTCAGCGCTATCATGGGCGTGTCCCCAATAAAAAGTTTTATCTCCCCTTTGTCTTCCTAAGTATCTTTTGGGCGTTAGGAATTCACTTAGTAACCGCCTTTCTCTATGCTGGCCTTCCCGCTAGACCATTTTGGAATAATTCACTTTTAGGTCCTCGTTTTCTAGCATCTGCCTTTGCCGGTGGACCCGCTTTCATTCTTGTACTCTTAGGGGCCGTTAAAAAATTTAGCCAATTTAAAGTTGACACTGAGGTTATCAACAAGTTGGCGATCATCATAACAGCGGCCGCTCAAATTAATTTAATTATGCTCGGCAGTGAACTGTTTAAAGAGTTTTACAACCCAACGGAACATAGCGCCAGCGCTATGTATCTATTTTTTGGAATCGGTAAATTAAATGCTCTCGTTCCTTGGATTTGGACATCAATCATTCTCAATATTCTTGTCACTGTTACACTCACTTTTCATCGCTTTAGAAAAAATCCATACATTCTTTATCCTGCGTGTGCTCTACTCTTTATTGCGATTTGGATCGATAAAGGAATGGGCCTTATTATCCCTGGGTTTATTCCTTCTCCCTTACATGAATATGTCGAATATCATCCAACACTTATCGAAATAGGAATCAGTATTGGCATTTGGGGTATGGGTCTTTTTATATTATCCATTCTGGTGAGACTAGGTTTTGCTATCGACCAGGGGTTTTTACGTAAAAGTGAGGACTCCTAAGTACTATCATTTTAGTCCAGTAAAAGCATCGTAATTAAAATAAATAAAGTTACTTAATTTATTTTTTTCGCTCTATAATCACAACATGAAATTAAAAATTCTGAGTTATAATATTCATAAAGGTTTTAATTGGAGTAACCAAAAGTTCATTCTGCAAGAGATTAAACACTTAATTGAAGTCTCAGGAGCGGAGCTCGTTTTCATTCAAGAAGTTATCGGTGAACATAATAAACTCAAAGAGCAAGGTCATATTGATCAGCAATTTGAGTTTCTTGCCGATAATCTTTGGACCTATTATTCCTACGCTCGCAATGCCATTTATAATCATGGCCATCATGGGAATCTAATTTTAAGCAAATATCCGATTGAGGAATATACCAATATTGGTTTATCAACAAATATTCTAGAGCAAAGAGGACTCCTCATCTGCAAAATAAGCTTGCCAGATTTCGGAAATAAAAAACTCTATGCCATGTGTGCCCACCTTGATCTATTTCACCGAGGAAGGGCCAAACAATATGAAAAAATCAAAAACGAAATCAATAATAGAATTCGAGGAAAGAATATCCCATGTATCTTAGCGGGTGATTTTAATGATTGGAATAACCGTTCCCCCGAAATTTTTGAACACGAATTGGGAATGGAGGAAGTCCACAAAGTGACCCACGGAAACTATGCAAAGACATTTCCCGCATTCTTACCCTTTTTATATCTCGACCGAATTTATATCAAAAACGCCAAGGCCTTAGACGCCTATACCATGGAAAATGTTAGTAAACGCTCTTTATCCGATCATTTGGCGATATACTCAGAGATTAAAATCTATGAAAAATAGATATTATAAAAAGACGAAACATAATCTCGTAAAGTTTTTTTACGATGGGGAGGATTATGATATCGAGATTTTAACACTCATTCAAACGGCCCAAAAAAGTATCCACCTTCAAGTTTATATTTTCAGTATGGATGCATTTGGTAAAAAGATTCATAACGAATTAATTCTAGCCAGCAAAAGAGGAGTTCAAATTTACCTGCTTATTGATGGTCTTGGATCTAAGGATTTCCCCTTTAAAAATGAGCAACAATTAAAAGAAGCAGGGATCTATTTTTGTCGTTTTAATGGTATTCGCCTTAAAACTCTTTTCCGCTGGGGTCGTCGATTGCACCATAAAATTTTATTAGTTGATGGTAATAAAGCAATAATAGGCGGAATTAATATCATTTCAGCTTATGTGGATACACTATTTAAGTCCCCTCGTTTGGACTTTGCTGTTGGCATTGAGGGCCCTATTACCAAAGGGCTTACTGCTTATTGCCAAAATATTTTCCAAAAATCTTATTACGAGCCATTAACATTTAATGCTCCCTGTCCTATTATTTCTCACCCAATGGGAATGGATGCCAAAATTTCTGTTAATGATTGGGTCAATAATAGGAGGCAAATTACCAGAGAGTACAGTCAAATTACCGATGGGGCCCAGCGCAGTATAACCATTATCAATTCGTATTTCTTTCCCCGAAAAAAATTCATAAAAAAGCTGGTCGCGGCAAGCGAGAGAGGCGTGAGAGTACGTCTTATTTTGCCGAAACATTCTGATTGGAAAAGCTGGGTCCTCGCTTCGCAATACCTTTTTCACCAATTTTTGGACAAGGGAGTCGAAATTTACCAATGGGAAAAATCCATTCTCCATGGGAAATTGGCGACAGTTGATGGAAAATGGTCGACGATTGGATCTTTTAACCTCAATTATACCAGTTATCAGGGTAATTTAGAGATGAATGTCAATATTTACTCAGAGACCTTTGCTAAGAACTTAGAACAAGAAATTGATAAATTAATCGAAGTTGGTTGTGAAAGAATTGATACTAAATCTTTTAGTGAAAATTTTTCTCTTTTTCAAAAATTACAAATGTTATTCTTTTACATCGTATTGGCACTTATTTCTAACTTTTCAATGGCGTTTATTTTTCAGGAAAGCGAACTAAAAAATGTCAATTCTAAACTGAGAACGATATTAAACCTCATCTTGGCAATTGTTTTTTTAATCATTGGAATTACCGGAGCCTTTCTACCTATCATCCCCGGCTTTCCCTTCCTTTTTCTCTCTTTCTTTTTGATTATAAGGCAAATTCTCCTCAATAAGAAAGCTGATTCAATTTAGAGCTATTTCGTGGCCAGGGATTTAATATACTCACTGACATCTTTAATCTCTTTATCGGTTAAAACGTTTTCCCAACCTGGCATTTCCCCCTCCCACTCCGAAATTGACATATAGAAGCTAAAGTCAGGAACAGCGTGGACTGCTTTTTTTAAATTGGCCGGTTTCATATAGAGCTTCTTACCACGAGGACCATCCCCTTCACCTTCCTGGCCATGACATTCCATACAATTTTTACGGTAAACAACTTTTCCTCTGTCTGCTGCTTCAACATTATAGGAAATAATTTTTTTAGATTCTTCTTCTTCTACCGTCTTTTTTTCAAGTGGTATAAACCCATGCCTCATAGCTCGACCTTTAAAATGATGCTCCCTAGATTCTTGATTAATTTGAGCGCAAGATCCCACCAATAAAAGAATGAGGCCATTAATAATTATTGTTATCATTGATTCTCCTTTTCTCTCCATTAAGATGAAGATATTATTAGGCAATTTAAACTATAACAAAATCCTAACACCCTCCGCAACAAAAGCATATAAACCTCTCCTCCTAAGAAAAATCAGGAAAAGATATGACGCATTGGATGGCCTTCAAACTCTACGCCAGCAATGCTAAAGCATTTATTATCCTCATATTGCATAAATCCATGTTTCTCATAAAAACGCTTTGATGTTTTGGTTGAGGAAAGATAAAGCTCATGGGCACCCAAGACTTTCGCCATCTCTTTTATATAAAACAATAACTCTTGTCCTAGGCCTAATCCGATGACTTTCGGGGTTAAGTACAATCCCATCACTTCAGCGTGTTTTTCCTTATCGACAATGAATAAATGGCCATAACCTTCGATTTCGCCATTCAATTCCACGACCCAAACATGGTCTTGGGTAATCATTTTATTTCTCATTTTAAAGTTATACTTTTCCTTCCCCCACGCAGCAATCTGCTGGGGCGTATAATCCTGGACGCAAATCTCCTGAATTGATTTCATATGAGCGTAATGAATTCCCTTCTCATCACCATTTTCAGCTTTTCTGATAAAGGCATGCCCCGTTTTTCGGTGAGTTAAAAGCCATTCTTTCTTTAATAGAGAGTAAGATCTCATATCCCAATAACAATCCCGGTGAAATAATTCATTATTCAAAACGCCTTCAAAAACCATTCCCAATTTTTCCATCACTCGGTAGGATGCTATATTTTCCGCTTTGCATTGGCACTGTATTCTCTGAAGGCCATATAATTTAAAGCAATAATCAATAACTGCCAGTGAGGCCTCTACCATAATTCCTTTACCCCATTGCTTATCAGAAAGAACATAGGTTAATTCCATAGATTTATTTTGTTTGGACACCCAGAAGCAGCCTACCGTGCCAATTAATTGATTTGTCATTTTATCTATAATCCCAAAAGGCTCAGGAACTCCTTCCCTATAATAATCCATCACGTATCGGTCTATATATTTCTTTGAGTCAGCTAGAGTTTTGTGAGGCGCCCAAAGAGTGAACTGGGTTATAATAGGTTTATGAGCATAGGAAAAAATATCTTTTACATCTTTTCTAGAAAGAGATCTTAATATCAATCTATCGGTCATCAAGGTAGGCGGATACCACATCAAATAATTCCCTTTAAATCTTCTTATTATAAAATAAATAAAACCAAAAAAACAAAGTCAAATTTTCCCTTTCGGCCTAATTCATTGACCACTATATTTTTATCAATAATTCTTTGATGGCAGTTTATCATGGCCTCGAAGTTTAGATTCTTTATTATTTTTGATCACCAAATCTATTTAAAATACTAGGTCATGAGGCAGGTCAGCTTAGGTCACACTGTAGCACGAGTCGGCCTTCCGGATAGGCATGAAATATTTACTTCCCCAAGTGCAATTTCCCCCCAAAAGTTCCTTTCTAGGTTAAGACACTCCTATGAAAATTGGCCTTCTCTCTTTTTTATCATTTCTGATACTCTCGCTTAAACCAGTAAGTGCTGAAATCAGTGAAGAGCAGGCCCATAAGGTTTTTCGGGCCATTTTAGCTCAACATAAGAGAGACCTTCAGCAACTTAATAAAACAATCCGATTAAAAGTCGTAGACGAAGAAAAAATAGCGTCCGTTTATCCTTTTAAAAAGGCCGTGCTCCTATTGTCTAGGGCACTTATCCAGCGGCCTTCAATTAAGGCCTCCCATATCCGCAATATTATTTGCCATGAATTTGGCCATATTCTAGGTGGCACACCGTTACGTAAGCAGAAACCAGGTTTTCCTTTTGAAACATCTATTGAAGGTCAATCAGATTATTTCGCTGCAACAAAATGCCTCAAACGACTCTATAGTAATCCTGCCCTAAATAGAAAGGCCGTTGCCAAGATTCCCTCAAAGATTCAAAAAATAATTAAGAATCGAGGTTGTCGCACAAACCAATGCATAAGGATCGTTTATGAATCCTTTGAAACCCTCAAAATAATTTATCCCGAAAGCAAACTCTATTTGGACAAGAAAGATCCTCGCCGTGTGACCTACACTAAAGGAAGCCATCCAAACGCCCAATGCCGCCTTGATACTTTTTTGGCCGGCGCAGTTTGCCCAAGTAACCCTGATAGTGAATTAGACCTCTATGAGCTCCATAATGGAACTTGCTCCAGAAATCCTTACGACACCATTTATTTTCCTAAAGGGGCACGCCCACGTTGTTGGTTCGCTCCTTAATTTATTAAATAAACTTCTCTTATTTCTAAACCAATTGATTTATAAAAAATATTTGAGATTGTTCGGCGCACTATCAGCTATAAAAGATCTTATCATCTATAATAATGCTTTTCCATCATTCAATTTGCGCTCATAATTAAAGTGAGTCGAAAAACGAGGAGAACGAATGTCATCAGCAACTAAGATTTGTTTTCAAAATATCCCTATTTTAAGTAATAGGCATTTTCAAACAATCACTCCCTACCTATTTCGCAAGCTTCCTGATTATAAAGATCAGATGATTCGTATCGACACTCCTGATGATGATTTTCTTGACCTAGACCTCTACCAGGCGGGATCCAATCATGTTGTTATCCTCACACATGGACTAGAGGGCTCGAGTAATACCTCTTATATGAAAGGCATGGCCCAATGGCTTCGCGCTCAGGGATATGATGTCATTGCATGGAATATGAGAAGTTGCAGTGGAGAAATGAATCGAACAAAAAAATTTTACCATGCGGCCGCCACCCAAGATTTAGATACAGTTGTCGACTTTGCCTTAAATAATCTGAAATATAAGCATGTTTCCCTTATGGGATTTAGCATTGGCGCCAATATAACACTTATGTATCTCGGTGAAAAAAAAGAAAAGCATGTCAATCGTATTGAAAAGGGTATTGCCATATCATGCCCTAGTTGTATTAAATCGTCGGTAGAGGCCCTAACTGATACTCCAATGGGGAAGATTTATACCGCTAATTTTTTGCGAACAATGAAACAAAAAATCATTCAAAAAGCCCATACGATTCCACTTCCAGAAATTGATTTTAACGAATTGCCGAAAGTTAAAACATTTAAAGAGTTTGACGATTTAGTGACTGCGCCTCTATTTGGGTATCGAAATGCTGCAGATTATTACCACAAGGCCAGTAGCAATAATGTTCTTCATCAAATCACCACCCCCACTCTTATTATAAATGCCAAAGATGATCCTTTTTTGCGTAAAAACTCTTTCCCCATTCAAGCTGCAAAAGAAAATCATTCCCTACTTCTGGAAATAACAGAAACAGGTGGTCATCTAGGGTTTATGCAATTTGGAAAAGGAATTTCCTTTTGGACAGAAAAAAGGAGTGCTCAGTTTCTTAGCACTCCCTTTTAAAAATTCGTTAATAAAGCTCAAGAGTAAACTTCCCAATGCCCTCTTCATAACCTTTTACGATGACGTCGTATTCCCCCTTCTGGAAAATGGTCGAAATCATTTCTTGATCAGTATATCCTTCACTTTTGGCAATAATACTGCCCCTATCATCAATAACAAATAAATCAAGGTCGCCCTCATTGTGCTTAAAATCTAATTTAATCCCTAGTCGCAGTTCCTCATCGACTGTAAAGGAGTAAAATCTTTTTTCGCCTACAGCATTGATTTTCCCGAGGACAAGTTTCCCCTTTTTTAAAGGCAGAGCGTTTTTTAAAGTGGTATTATTAATGTCATTACGATTTTTTGTAACCAATAATTCATAATCATTTGAGGCCCCCGCATAACCATAGACGACGGCAAAATAATGGCCTCCACGGGGCATAGTGATCACCTCTTTATCTTGTAGTGTCTCACTCTTCGCCACCAACTTTCCGGCCTCATCATAAATCGCCAAATCCAAATCACCATCAGCGTGAGAAAAGGTAATTTTTACCTCTGCTCCAGTCTGTGCGACCAATTCAAAATAATCTTTAATATTTGATTTAAGCCCCGCTTTCAGTTGAAAGGGAAATGACTGAATCTTTAATGCCGATTTAAAATCATGCCCTGGTCCTTTAACCCTAACGTCGCCTCTATTATTATCACCATTGCTGACATCTGACGGTTCCTCGCTTAAGATTTCGGGGTATAAATTATTAACAACATTCATAATAAGGGACATTGGAACCGCCAAATTTTCATAACCACGTCCGCGTCCAATATTTCCACGTCCCGCATGATGGATGGCCATCACCTTATGGCTATCACCATGAAACACAGGACTCCCAGAGGACCCCCCCAAAGTATCAGCATTATGAATAAAGTCTCTATCTTTTCTCACTAATTTACCAAAAGATATTTTTTTATGAAAGTCACATCGACGGTTAGTGTAATAGTCACAGTTTTGATGGATCACATAAATACTATCTCCCGGACTATAATCCGTAGAATCAAGTTGAACAAAACCAAAGTCGAGCCCCGGTGATTCCTGACATCTAAGAAGAGAAAAATCGAGAGTTCTATCAGTGTGAATAAATTCTGAGCAATCGTAGCGGCGGTACTCCTCCTTAGGGACACCTTTGACATGATTAAAGATTGCTGTCACACCTTTGGCGTAACGAGGACTAGGGATGCAATGATTATTAGTCATAAGAATGTTTTTACTGATTAAAAATCCAGTACACCGTGTTCGCATAACCGGAATTCTAATATCCGCAACGGCCTTTGCATTATAATCTTGCTCGGCATTTAAATCTGCATCAACGATACTTTGCCAGTCTTTTGTTCCAATAATAACTGAGCCCGAAATAGTCTTTGTATTGCTATCATCGGCCTCTTTGCTACAACTTAAATTTAACATTAGAAAAATAAAAATCAGAACTTTAAATCTTCCATAATTATGCGTATTCTTTTCCATAAATACTCCTGATCATTTAAGGGTCCGGCCAATTTCTAAGGGATATTCAACCTTTCATCGGCATTCTTAAATCTCTTTCACTATATCGAAAAGAAGTGACTTAAAGACAGCCTTAAAGGCCAACAATTCCTATCAAATTAAACGGACACATTATTAAATACTTAAGACAGACTAGGATCAAAATGACATCAATCTCTTTAAGTAATATCAATAATAGAGAATTTTTTGCTCTTGTGAGATGAAATTGCTTCAGGCAGGTTAGTGATTATTAAAGCTTCCAACTCTTCAATAATTTTTTCTTTTAAAAAAGGGCGATGATGAACTAATGAAATCTCTCGCGCTGGTATCTTCCCTTTAAACTCTTTAATAAATTCTCTATCATAATTAGGCATAATGGCAGACCTTGGAATAATGGTCACGCCACCATTTTGCTGAACAAGCTTTTTTAATGTTTCAATATTTCCGCTTTCAAAATGAAAACCACTGCTTTTTTTATCTAGTTGGCATAAATTGAGAACTTGGTTACGAAAACAATGGCCGTCCTTTAAAATCCACAAGTCCTCATTTTGTAAGGCCAAAGCAGAAATTTGTTTTTTCTGTGCCAAGCGATGCTCAGGGTGGATGTAAATGACAAAATCTTCATGGCCAATGACTCTTTCAATGAGAGAGTCCCGATAAAGAGGAGTCACCAAAAGACCTCCATCAATTCGATCTTTCTCTAACTCCTCTATCATTTGTTCTGTTTTCATTTCCTCTACAAATAATTCGACTTCAGGGAATTGGTTTTGAAAATGCTTGAGGAAAGAGGGGATGAGATAGGGAGATAGCGTCGGAATAACTCCAAGGCGGAATGTCCCCACCATAGCGTTATTTTTATCCTGAATGATTTGATGAAGACGGTCATACTCACGTAGGATAACTCGCGCCTGATCAATGAGCCGCATCCCCATTTCCGTTGGTAAAATGGGGCTCTTACTGCGATCAAAAATCATTATATTTAAACTACGCTCAAATTTGGCAATTTGCATGCTCAATGTCGGTTGAGTCACATGGCAAGATTCGGCGGCCTTATGAAAGTGGCGAAATTTATCAACGGCAAGAATATATCTCAATTGAGCAAGGCCCATCCCAGACTCTCCCTAGTCTCCGTTTGAAACAAAGAGAGTATACAACAGTAAAAGATTTATAAACACCTTTTCATATAGCATTTTTATGCTTACATTGGGCGCCTAGCGTTAGGGGAGCAATCCTGCTGAGAGGTTTCAAGTACTTGGAACGACCCTATAACTTGATGTGGATAATACCGCCGGAAGGATACGCCATGAAAACCATTCAACCTGAGATTGAATTAGCCAATTTATTAACCCCCCTAGACTGGGGAGTTTTCCTTTTTATTCTCCTTCTTACCTATCTCTGCGTTTTATGGGGCAACCAACTCAAGACAAAGCAAGATAACAAAGGAGATTACACCAATTGGCTGGAAATTCTCCTGATGGGCCGTCGATTAACTCTTCCTCTCTTCACCGCCACTCTGGTTGCAACGTGGTATGGCGGAATTTTTGGTGTAACGGAAATCGCCTTTAACCAGGGGATCTTTAACTTCGTCACTCAAGGTTTTTTCTGGTATGTCTCCTATATTATTTTTGCTCTATGGATGGTCGATAAAATTGAGCCTTTTAAGGCCCTCACTCTACCTGACCTTATTACTAAAATGTTTGGGCCCAAATCGGGATTCCTCAGCAGTATTTTTAATTTTTTCAACGTATTACCTATCGCCTATATCATTAGTATTGGCCTTCTGTTACAAATGCTCTTGCCGGTTCCTTTTTGGCTGTCAATGGCCATAGGCCTTATACTTATCCTCGCCTATTCAATTTTTGGCGGTTTTAGGGCAGTTGTTTATTCTGATATCGTGCAATTTGTTGTTATGTGTTCCGCCGTGGCATTAATCATTATCTTCTCTATGAGTACTTTTGGTGGGATCGGATTTCTAAAAACCAAGCTCCCTGACTCCTATTTTACTCTTACTGGAACAAATTCATGGGCAAGTACCTTAGTTTGGGGATTTATTGCCCTTTCAACCCTGGTCGACCCCAATTTTTACCAGCGTTGCTTTGCCGCAAAAAACACCCAAACGGCGAAAAAAGGGATTCTCTGCTCCACCGTAATTTGGATCTTATTTGATTTATGCACCACATTTGGTGCCATGTACGCTAAGGCGGTCATCCCCGATGCCTCATCTGCTAATGCCTATTTAACATACGGCGTTCAAATTTTACCGCCAGGGCTCCGTGGTTTTTTATTGGCCGGTATTGTTGCAACCATCCTTTCCACGATGGATTCTTACCTCTTTCTAGCAGGAAGTACCCTCAGCTTTGATATGCTCCCCAAAAGATTCCGTCAAAATACAAAACTATATAAATGGGGTATCATCTTTTCAGGTCTTTTCACCTGGCTACTGGCCTTAACTTTTGATGGTAAAATCAAGACTGTATGGAAAACCTTAGGTTCTTATTCTGCAGCTTGTCTTTTACTACCCGTTTGTCTCGGCCATTTATTTCCCGGAAAAATTAAGGATAAACAATTTGTTTTCGCCAGTGTGCTCGGGATTATTGGCACGTCCTATTGGCGCAACACTGATCACCAAGGGTTTTTTGCCAACGTCGATGACTTATATGCTGGAATTTTTTGCACTCTTTTTGGACTCATTTTCTACCACATTTTTTCGCCCAATGACGCAAAAAGTTAACCGCTTCTAAAATTAGGCATATCCGAGACTTTAGGCTATCCTATTGGCCTTTATCAATCATAACAGGAGTGTCATTTGACAGACATCACTGACAAGAATCAAAAGGCCCTCGATTATCACTCGAAGGGACGTCCCGGTAAAATTGAAGTTATCGCAACTAAACCAACTCTTACATCACAAGAATTATCTCTTGCCTACTCGCCAGGAGTCGCAGCTCCTTGCTTGGAAATTGCCGAAAACCCTGAAAACGTTTTTAAATACACCGCAAAAGGAAACCTCGTTGGGGTTATCTCAAATGGTAGTGCAGTTCTTGGCCTAGGAAATATTGGCCCCTTAGCAGGAAAGCCAGTCATGGAAGGTAAAGGGATTCTTTTTAAGAAATTTGCCGATATTGATGTCTTCGACCTAGAGGTCAATGAAGATACTATCGATGGCATGGTCCGCACAGTTAAGGCCCTTGAACCAACCTTTGGTGGTATCAATTTAGAAGATATTAAGGCCCCTGAATGTTTTGAAATCGAAGCTCAATTAATTGAGCAAATGAATATTCCGGTTTTTCATGATGACCAACATGGAACGGCAATTATCGCCTCGGCGGCCTTTATTAATGCACTCGAAGTGGCCGGAAAAAAAATCGATCAAGTTAAAGTGGTCTTCTCTGGCGCAGGTGCGGCCAGTATCGCCTGTGCCCGCTTATTTATCGACTTAGGTCTCAAACCAGAAAATCTCACCATGTGTGATTCCAAAGGCGTTGTTTATCAAGGTCGTGAAGCGGGAATGAATAAATACAAACAAGAATTTGCCGTTAACACTAAAAATAGAACCTTGGCCGATGCTATGAAAAACGCCGATGGCTTTATTGGTTGTTCGGCCCGAGGGGTTTTAAATGGTGAAATGGTTAAGTCTATGGCCAAAAATCCCATTATTTTTGCCATGGCCAATCCCGATCCGGAAATTCTACCGGAAGAGGCCCAAAGTGTACGAGATGATGTTATTATGGCCACTGGGCGCAGCGACTACCCTAACCAAGTAAATAACGTTCTAGGATTTCCCTTTATTTTCAGAGGGGCCCTTGACGTGCGAGCGACAAAAATCAATATCGAAATGAAATTAGCAGCAGTTCACGCCCTTGCTTCTCTTGCCAAAGAAGAGGTTCCTGATGAAGTTAAGCTTGCTTATAATAATGAAGAATTCACATTTGGTTCAAATTATTTAATTCCTAAGCCATTTGATTCTCGTGTTCTCTCTCGAGTCACTCCAGCGGTCGCCAAGGCGGCGATTGAGTCAGGTGTCGCGCGAATTAATATTGAAGACTTAAATGATTATGCCAATAACCTTGAAAATAGACTTGGCACGACGGCCTCTATGATGAAGGGATTTAAGGATCGCCTAAAGGCCCATATCAAAAAAAATAAGCGTAAAATTAAAATGGTTTTCGCCGAAGGTAGCAATATGCGCATCCTTCAAGCGGTTAAAGTTTTAAAAGATGAAAATATCATTGAGCCTATTTTACTTGGGCATAAGGAAAAAATTCTTAAAAAAATGGAGGCCTTAGGTCTTAGTGAATTAAAAGAGCTGGAAATAATTACGCCTGAAGAATCGGAACATTTTAAAGAATTTTATTTTGAGTTTTCTAAACTTAAAAAGCGCGAGGGTGTCTCATTATCACATGCTGAAGATCTCATGGCGCAAGAGAATTATTTTGGCTCCATGATGGTACGTAAAGGCCTAGCGGACACATTAATCAGCGGTCCAACCCTAAGTTATGCCAACTGCCTTCTCCCTATCATTAAAGTTGTCGGAACACGCGAAAATAGCAAAGCAGCTGGTATTTACATGCTAGTATTTAAAAATCGCGCACTTTTCTTTGCTGATTGTACAGCACAAATTAACCCGACTTCTGAAGACCTTGTCGAGATTGCTGCCAATACACGCACTCTTTTTCGCAACCTTATGCATAAAGAGCCTCGTATCAGCTTTTTAAGTTTTTCTAATTTTGGCTCCAATAACCATCCGGAAGCCCGAAAAATCAAAAAAGCTGTGGCCATGACTAAAGAGCTTTACCCCGAAATGATTGTCGATGGGGAAATGCAAGCGGATGTGGCCGTCAACAAACGTATTCGTGACAATCTATTTAATTTTAATAGTCTGGATGCGGAAGCTGATGTGCTTATTTTTCCCGACCTCAACTCCGCCAATATTAGCTACAAGCTTCTCAGCCAATTGGCCGATGCCAATGCTATCGGACCTATTTTAACGCCTATGTCGAGTACCGTTAATATTATACAGAGAACAGCTTCTATTACAGAGATTCTCAATATGTGCAATCTAACAGCTCTTCTATGTGAGGAAGAAACAATTTATTATAATCACAAAGGATAGGATTATGACCGACAAAAAAATTATTGCCACAGAGAAAGCACCTCAGGCCGTTGGTACTTACTCACAAGGCGTTGAGCTAAATGGAGTCTTCTACTTCTCAGGTCAAATTGGTCTGAATCCCGAGACGATGGAAATGAGTGATCAATTCCAAGAGCAAACTCAACAAATTATGAAAAACATAGATGGTCTTTTAGACTCTCAAAACCTAACTCGCGAAAATATTGTCAAAACTAGTATTTTTCTTACAGACTTAGGCAATTTTAATGAAGTGAATATCGCTTATGAAGAATATTTTAAAGCGCCTTATCCCGCCAGGAGCTGTGTTGAAGTATCAGCATTGCCAAAAGGTGCTCTCATTGAAATAGAGGTTTTGGCCGCCCGCTAAATTATGTTTACTAAAAAATACGTTTTTGAAACTCGTAAAACAAAAAAAAGGCGACGATTACTCAACCTTTCTATAGGCTTGGTAGTCCTTTCTATTGCCTATCTTGTTGCAGGTTTTCACTTCGTTCGCTTTGCTGATGAACAAAATAAACTCGCAGACGACTTTTTTTACATGCGCCCACCTGACCTTATTGTCGTTTTCACTGGTCACCGAGGGCGTATTCCTCACGCTCTTAAAACAGCACAAAAATATAAGCAGCCCAATATTCTTATTACTGGCGTCTATTCCAAAAATAGCGTCGATACCTTATTAACCCCGTTAAAAATTCAACAGGACTTTGATACCAATCAACTAGAAATAGACTACCTTGCTCGCAATACTCTTGAAAATGTTATTGCCACATTAACCCACCTTCGAAAAAATAAAGAATTACAAAAAGTTTTAATTATATCTCACGACTATCACCTCAAAAGGATAAAGCTCATTACAGACACCATCACAACATCTCGTGATAATTATGATTTTTATTTTTCTGGTGTTCCAACAGATTATAAAAAGTTTCGCAATGCGAGAATTCTTTATAAGGAGGTGTATAAATACATGAGAACTTATCTTTTTCTTCTTTTATGGAATTACGACGACTTTGAAACTCTCGATTTCTTCTAACGTGATCGAAGAGGGGTCATTAGATATTTCTCTCTATAATCTTCATTCTTTGAGCTAATTAAAAATGGTGACATGACATTGTCATAAGATATT
>JBFGZE010000055.1:0-22185 GCA_041586955.1 Bacteriovoracaceae bacterium | reverse complement strand
CGAATTTTTCCGCGAAGCCGATTCTCAATTGGGATATTATTTCGGTGGAACAACAACCATGGGCCAAATTCTTTGTATGATTATGGTCTTGGCGGGAATCCTTCATTTTTATTTTTCAACAAAAAGAAAACTAGAGATTTAAGAAGTAACTCAAGGCCTATTCTTCAGTAGTGATGCCATTGATAAGGTCAGGCAACGTTTTAAAGTCTTGTTGCTTTTTGGTGGCGATACTCAAGTATTGCGGAAAGCAGGTGATAGTACAACTGCCCAAATAGGTAATGGTAAAATCGGGCAATTTATCCCAACGATAAAGAGCGCTCATCTCTTTCTTCTTATAATAATTTTGTTGGCCGTAGCGATCGATGAGAGATTGATGAAAAAGGTCGTGCAAGAAATAGGTGGGCAATTTCGCGAAGGTGTCGAGGATAGTATCATTTTGGACTTGCACGAAAACGGGGAATTTATACCGCAATTGGGCGACATAGAAGCGATAGAGTTTGGTTTCGCCATTTTCTCTTATTAACTCCGCACCTTTTTTAGTCTTAATCAGTTCAGAGAATTTTTGATTGGGGTAATAAGGGGCCAGATTATCTAAAGAAAAATTATAGTTTTGTGGTGTAACTAAGGCGACTATATCTAATGATAGGAAGGTGATAGCAAGGAGAGTGAAATTATTTATAAATATTATGAATTTTCCCATGCTATAAATTACTTTCTTTGGCTATAATATCTAGTACTATTAGAATTAAATAAATTTTAGCAAAGATCTCACATTCAAATGCCTCGGGGGCAAGAAATGCAGGAAGCAAGCAGTAAAGAAGCAAGAAGAATTGCTATTGCCATGATTACCGGTCTCATTATTGGACTCATTATCCACTTCGCGAGCGCCGGAGAGTACGTCGTCTACGTTAAACCACTAGGGACAATTTTCATCAGGCTTTTAAAAATGGTGATTGTACCTCTGGTCTTTTCTTCCATCTTTATGTCGATGATTAATTTGGGAACTCCAGAAGCGCTTGGTACCATGGGGCGGCGAGCGGTGGTTTATTATTTTCTCACCACAGCGCTAGCCGTTTTTGTCGGTCTGATTTTTGTTAATCTCATTCAGCCTGGTGTTGGCGCAGACCTAGGGTCACAAGGTCTTGAGGGTTTATCAACGAGCATGAGCGAGAAAGTGCAAGGTCAAGGTGGACTCTATGAAACGATTCTGGGAGTGATTATCTCAGCGGTTCCCACCAATCCTGTTAATGCTCTCGCCAATGCCAAAGTTTTACAGATTATCGTCTTTGCTTTGATGTTTGGGGCGGTTGCTCTGTATATGCGTAAAGAATCTCAACCAGTAGTCACTTTAATGGACTCAGTTGAGAAAATGTCTCTCCGGTTGACTCATGTCATTATGAAATTTGCTCCCATTGGGATCTTTGTTTTAATGTTAGATGTGATGGCGAAAAGTGGCTTCACCGCCATTATTTCCCTTTCAAAATATATAGCTGCAGTTTTAATAGGACTTTTGTGTCACGCTTGTTTTTTGATGTTTTTGGCATCGGCGAAATTGAAAAAGTCTCCTTGGTTTATCCTTCAAGCACTCAGTGCTCCGCTATTGACCGCCTTTTCCACCTCTTCTTCTGCGGCCACCCTGCCGATAACGATGACCGCCGTGGAAGAGAATTTAGGCGTCGATCAGGATACCGCAAAATTTGTTTTGCCGCTGGGTGCCACCATCAATATGGACGGAACAGCTCTTTATGAATCTGTTGCCGCTATCTTTATCGCACAAGCTTACGGAATTGATTTAAGTATTGGTCAGCAGATCATTATTTTTATGACCGCTTCTCTCGCAGCAATTGGCGCTGCCGCCATTCCTGGTGCTGGGCTGATTACCATGAGTATTGTCTTAGGGGCCGTGGGCCTACCAATTGAAGGTATCGGACTCATTTTGGCGGTAGACCGCTTATTAGATATGTTCCGCACCACAGTAAACGTCTTTGGCGATTGTGTCGGAACCGTTATTGTCGATATGCATGTCAAAAAAAATGCTGATAGGGGCGCTATTGCCAGCGATGAAGTAAAGAGTTAAATTGCCCATAAATTCAGGGCATTTGGGAAACTTGACGAAAAATTAACAATTTGGCCGTGTAAAGAGTGGTAGATTATTATAAATAAATTGTTAATTTGACCCAAAGAAACCCCCATAGGACAATAGACCTGGGGAGATTGTATTAAAGTGAAAAAGAACATCAGGATGAGGTTAGGAATGAAGAGAAGTTGGATTGGGCCTATGGCCTTACTGTTGCTATTTAGCTGCTCCCAAAATCAAACGACAACTCAGGATCCGGCCAACTCTTCAGATAAGGTAACCATATCTTCACTTCCGACTAAGGAAGAGGCCAAGCAGATGACGGGGAACCGTCGTCATACAACTGTGGCGAGGATACAGGCGCACGAACAAAAAGATACATCCCGTATTGTGGGTTCGGCCGCCATTAAAAAGCCACTAAACCATGAGACTAGAACCTATTACCTTCATGGTGCTGAACATCTTAAGTTAGATAATTATTATTTTGATATCCCAGTGGTTTATAACCCTGCTGTTAAGAAATGGATTAACTTTTTTCTTAACCGCGGACGAGGATTCTTTGAGCGCTATTCAGCTCGTGCGGGTCGCTACGCACCACTATTGGGTAAGATCTTATCAGAGAATGGTTTACCTCGTGACCTGATCTTTTTGGCCATGGCGGAAAGTGGCTTCACTAATACTGCCAAGAGTTGGGCGCGTGCTGTGGGCCCATGGCAATTTATGCCTTATACTGGCCGTCGCTTTGGACTAAAAATAGATTGGTACGTGGATGAAAGACGTGATCCTATTAAGGCGACCATTGCCGCTTCTCTTTATCTTAAAAAACTATATCAAGAATTTGGGGCTTGGGAATTGGCCGCCGCTGCTTATAACGCGGGTGAGGGGAAAGTATCTCGCGCCATTCGCCGCTATAGAACAGAAAATTTTTGGAAATTATCGAAAGGCCGTTATTTAAAGCGGGAAACTAAAAATTATGTTCCCAAAATAATGGCCCTCGCCATTATCGGTAAAAATTTAAGGTCATTTGGATTTGAGGATATCGATTTTCACGAACCTTTAGATTTTGACGAAATTGATGTGCCTGCCGGTACAGACTTAATGAAATTGGCCAAGGATATGAAGCTCGATTTTGAAGAGGTTCAATATCTTAACCCTGAGATTCTACGCTGGTTCACGCCAATTAACGGTGGGAATTATAAATTGCGGGTACCAGTGGGCGAGGCCAAAACATTTGCCGAGTGCTGCCAAGAACTCAATTATAAAGCGACAGAATTCATGACCTATAAAGTGCGAGGTCGCCGCACTCAGTTAAAAGATGTCGCTAAGAAATTTAAAATCAAATCAAAAACAGTGCTAACCGATCTTAATGGTATAAGTGCTAATGCTCGGTTAAAAAGAGGAGCTCTGGTTTCTCTACCTTTTAAATCAGGTCAATCTGTACGCGCGCCGATGTATGCTGATCTCTATGAAAGGCCAAGACGCTCGATTCGCCGTCGCCGTAAATATCGCTCCCGGATTAAAAGAGCGATTACTCGTGGGAAGAGAATTAAAGCGCCGAAAGAATACTATACTGTGCGCCGTGGAGATTCCCTGTGGACGGTTTCACGAAAATTCAATGTTTCAGTCGATACGTTAATCGCTTCTAACCTTAAAATCATTAAAAGAAGAATGATTAGGGCCGGCGATCGTCTTGTGGTGCGTTAAGGGCTTCAGGGGCCTATAGTCCCGATTTCATCTTTTCTTTTAGGCATAAGCTTTGGTAGAATTTCGTGTTCATTCCAGGAGAGTTTATGTCTTACGGCCATATTTTAGCATTAAAAAAAGAGAACCATTTAAAAATTGAAACTCAATTTAGACCCATTATTGTGGTTGGAGATGATCTTTTTGCGATGGCCGCTTTTCATCGTGCTTGCCAAAAATATGGTGCCGATAAAGTCTCGATCATTTCCTCTCGTCCCTTTGAGCAAAATGATTTGCGTTGGTGGGGGCCTTCCGCCTTAAGAGGCACTCGTAATATTGAAGCTGTTGCTCGCTTTTATCCTGACCTGCAAGTGGAAAAGGGGGTGGCCCCTTCTGTTTTTTACAAGGATATGAAGTTTAGAAAGTTTGGTGGCCGGTCTAAATCAGGGGCCTTGCAGTTTTGTGAAACATTTTATACCGACCCACGAACAGAGATCGATTGGAATCAATTATTTCCCTTTCTTAAAGAAGATGGATTTCTTGAAGGCCTTAATCAAGCGCGGATCGATGGGAATGTCTCTCAGGTGAAGAAAGTGGAACCTGAAGACTTGGTAGAACCAGTACATTTTCACGTAACCTGCACTCAAGGCATTACCATTCAATGTACAACTCTTTATTGGGCGCAATCACCAAAAGAATTCTTAGAGCATTATGCTGCTAAAAATGAATTGCCAATAGAGCTAGTGGAATACTGTGATCAGACCCATGCGCCCTTAAGTTTGGTGGTGCGCTTTGAGTTTGAAGAAGTCCTAATGGAGGAAAAGTCCACGCTCTTTATTCCTTTAAGTTATACCCATGAATGGGGTCATTTTATTGGTGAATTTCACACCGAAGAGAATAAACAATGGGCCGAATTTGTGACCTTTATGGACCCAGATCAAACCAATGAGGAAGAAGTAGGGCGAAAAATTAGGATTCTTAAGCGTCAATTGGAAAAAATTTGTGAAAAATTTAAAACTATTTCTTACAGCGAATATATTAAAATTATGGATAATACCCCCAGTTTAATTCTTGATAAAGATTGTCATGAAATGTGGCATAAAACTTTTCCTCATTTAAAAATGGTCAGTGTTAATGCACCGATTGAGCGTCTCACAGCAGGCGAGGGGAGAGACGAAATTCTCCCCGAGTCGATTCACTTCCTCGCCCGAGGACTGGTAAGCCTTGCCCAGCATTGTCAATAATGATTTTAGATGGTTTTTTTTTGCCCATAACCTGTTGACTTTTATATCGGGGAAGCAGACAATTTGGGTATTAGTATCGTATTAAAGAACTTAGGTTAGTTTTAATAATGAGATTACACACGAATTGTAATCAAGTAATTCAAGGAGAAGATAGATGAAAAAACAAGTATTGATTGCTACTGGTTTAGCATTACTTGCTACAAGTGCAAATGCCACAAGATCAAGAATGACTGCTTTAGGTCAAGATGATGCTAAAGGGTCACTTTACATTGAAGACTCTCGGGGGATATTCCTAAATCCTGCCATGGTCAACACAATGAATAATTATGTTGTGACTGAATGGGGTACGGCCGATGCTACTCCAAATGCTGAAGGTGGTTTTTTCAGAAATACGGGATCATTCTCTTATGGTGCTTATTTAAACTCTTCAGTTAATGAGCAAGAAGTTATTCGAACACAATCTACCGCCGGTGGTTATGCAAGTACAACTACAGGCGCTATGGGTAATGCAAACTTTGTTGGTCGTGACAACCAGATCGATCTTTTTATTGCCGGTGATATGGGCTTTCAGTGGGGTGTTCGTTTAGACTACGCTGCTGGAAACAATGAAAGTGGCACTCCAGCTGTTAAGGCCGAGCAATCATCAATGGGTCTGGGTCTTGGTGTGACTTTTGGTGCCATAAATGGTTATGCAAATATGACTATTAAGGATGAAAACACTGGCGCTGTTGGCGCTGCTAACGCTAATGACAAATGGGAAGCTTCTGGTCTTAATCTTGGTGCTTCTTATGGTATGGGTTCGTATACTTTCTTCGTCGATTATGACTCTGTTGGTGCTGAATACACAGCCGATGCGACTGCTAAAAATGAAACTTCACAAGATACAATTACTGTAGGTGTTGGCCGTATTCATGAAGTCTCTTCTAC
The DNA here is from genome assembly GCA_041586955.1 of Bacteriovoracaceae bacterium. Lineage (GTDB taxonomy): Bacteria > Bdellovibrionota > Bacteriovoracia > Bacteriovoracales > Bacteriovoracaceae > JBFGZE01. Next base: position 16,257 of record JBFGZE010000055.1, on the reverse strand, counting down.
TTCAAGAATGTTCATGGATCTTGCTTATTCTTCTGTTAAAGCTGAAGATAAGAATGGAACAACTACTACTTTAAACACTGAAGTAACAACATCTTCACTTCCACTAACAATTGGTTTTGAAGCCGATGCGAACTCTTGGTTGACTCTTCGAGGCTCAATTAGACAACTCGTGATTATCAATAGTCAAGAGACAAAGGTTAGCTCAGCCACTCCAACAACAACTAAGATCAGTCAAACTGATACAACAAGTGTTAATGCTGGTGCAACTCTTAACTTTGGTAAGTTAAAAGTTGACGGTATGATTGGTTCAGCTGGTGGTGGGGTGCTTCAGCTTGACAACCTAATGACAAACGTTGCCGTTCATTACTGGTTCTAATTAAAAAATTACAAAATATTTTTTAATATAAACCCTCCCTAGTGGAGGGTTTTTTTTTGACAAAATTTTCATATTCCTGAGACAATCATTTTGGTTATCTACACTTTAAACATGGGAGTCATTATGAAATCACTAATTGCATTGGCGGTCGCCGGGCTAATTAGCACTCCGGCATTTGCGACTAAGGCGCGCTTGATGGGCCTTGGACAAGACAAAGATGATGGAACTTTTTTTATTGACGATGAAAGGTCGATTTTTAGAAATGTTGCGTATATTAATAATTATCAAAATCATTTGATACTGGAGTGGGGTTCTACTGGCCAAAACTTTGGTACGGTTACAGCGGATACGACAGCTTCACCCAAAGCGGAGGGGGGTTTTCTCTCTCATGCCTATGGTTTTACCTATGGAGTTTACCTTGGGGCAGAATCAGATACCGCGGGACTTTTAAGAACTGCCGCTCAGTCAAATACTGGTAATGATCTTCCCGATGAGGATAATATTCTCGATATCTTTTTTGGTGGTGGAGAGGCACTTAAATGGGGTGTTAATCTAAGAAGATCGGCAACCGAAAATGATACAACAGGGGCGACTAAAAGTGAATCCTCCGCCTTGGCCGCTAGGTTAGGTGCTATTTATGGTGATATGGAGGGTTATCTTCAGTTCGGTTTAGGTAATGAATCAGAATTACCCAATGCCACTCCAATTACCAAATTTAAGGGGAAGGCCGGTGTGCATACCGGGTTTTCCTATCAATTGGGGGCGTGGAGACCGTTTATTTCTTATAAGACTTTGGCCTGGGAGCAGACCAATGCCACGACAATTACTGATGGTGATTTTTCACGTTTAGATATAGGCCTTGGCCGGACTCAGGAGATTGGATCAGGAAATCTCTACACCAGTATTGCCTATCGAAAGATCAATGTGGAGTTAAAGTATACCACTGACCCTGCCAAATTTGATTCCATGATTATTCCTATTAATGTTGGTTATGAAACTAAGGCAACTGATTGGTTAACCCTAAGAAGTGGCATACGCTCAAACTTAACATCTAAGATTGACCAAACAAACCTTGCCAATGCTCAGGTTGGACTTGCTGGTACATTATTGACCGCCAATTTTGGTGATTCAAGTACTGCCGATGGAAAAAGATCTTATGTTGATTCCACTTCTGTAAATGCGGGGGCGACATTAGTTTTTGGAGACCTTGAAGTTGACGGCATGATAGGTGCTGGTACCGCTGGTACGCTAGAATTAGACAATATGTTTTATCGAACAAGTATGGTTTACAAGTTCTAATTAAGAATTTGTAAATTGATAGCAGAAAAGCTGGGTAGGATGCCCGGCTTTTTTTTGGCCAAAAATGAATGAGTCGATTTTATTTCCTCTCGATTGGATTGATCAAAAGCATGAATCTTTTCTGCGATGAGTTCGCCCATAAATAGAGGCCTTTTATCTTAAATGGCAGAGCTATAGATATTATTCATTTCTTAAAAATACTCCCAATTTAGTTTTAGGACTTAAGTCAGGACGACAAAGTACTAATTAAGTTGGTCATAATAATTTAACTGTTTGAAATTACTTGTAAGATAAATAATTTTTAAAATTTAAATATGATATAAGTCATAAAACTTTATCTGGTAATGATTTAGGATTAAGGTGATAAAAGAAGTGACTTTTATCATTGCACAATAAGGATATTCTCATGAAAACAAATTCTCACAAATGCCAAACTTGTCCCTCAAAAGGTGAAGGGATTTTTTGCGATTTAGAGAATCAGGCCCTCGATAAAGTGAGCTCGGCCAAGGTCTTTAACACCTATAAAAAAGGTCAGACTCTTTTCATGGAAGGAAGTCCTCCTTATGGCCTGTTTTGTATTCAAGAGGGAACGATCAAGCTGACTAAGACCGGTGAAGATGGAAAAGAATCCATTGTTCGCATTGCCTGTAATGGTGATGTTTTGGGCCATCGTAGTATTTTTTCGGATACCAATTTTCAGGCAACAGCAACTGCTATCGAAGAGACGACAGTGTGTTTTATTGACCGGAAATTTATTATGCGAATGGTATCGGAAGAGCCAACAGTCGCTCAAAATATTATTTGTCAATTGGGTAAAAGTCTTGGGGATAGCGAAGATCGTATCGCCAGCTTTGCTCAAAAAAATGTGCGCGAGAGAACTGCGGAATTATTATTGATTCTCAATGAGTCTCACGGGAAAGACCATGCCTTAGGTCGTCTTCTTGAGATCAAGTTGACGAGAGAGGAGATGGCCTCGATCATTTCCACTGCGACTGAAACTTTGATTCGCCAATTATCAGAATTTAAAGAAGAGGGTGTGATCAAGCAGGAAGGAAAGAAGTTAATTATTGCGAATATTGATCAACTGGCTGGAATTGCTGGACGTTAATTTTTTCATTTTATGATAAGTATCATAAAGCTTTGGTGAAGTGTTGATTATAATCCTCTCATGACTAAGAAATACGAAATACTTTTAACTAATGATGAGCTGGGTGTCCTGGAAGGGCATATGAGATCTGTTTCTTATGACACCGATTTTTCTGTCCATTATGAAGGGCAGGTTCCCTACGTCGGGCATGTTCTCTATAAGGGGATCGGCCATAAGTCTAAAGGTAAAAAGAAAATTGGAATGAAGGAAGGAGAGGTTTTCGGTATTAGAGAACTTCTGGAAAATATACCTTGTGATCGAGGATTGATCATCGAAAAGGGGACCCAGTTGCTCGCCATTGATAAGACCAGTCTTCTCGATATCTTGTCTGGGCGTGATAAAAAAGTAATCTCAATCTTTCAGCGAATCATTAATTTTTAATTCTATTTTAAATAAAAAAAAAGCTTCCCTAGGGAAGCTTTATTTTTAAAAAAAGAACGATCGTTCTATTCGAGCATACCTTTATAAGCACCATCTTTTGGACTTAATTCCTTTGAGATATAGGTGGCAAGATCGGTAAAGTCTTTGTCTGTAAGCTTTTTAATTTTTGATTTCATGCTAATGGTATTTCTTGTTTTGCGAACAGAGGCCTTGTCTTTACCCTGAATGGCCTTCAATTGAGCGACAATATATTCCTCATTAAGTCCAGCAATTCGAGGGCCAGCAACACCTGTTATTTTGAGTTTCCCATTTTTTATTTTGGCCTTGCCCATACCATCTTTTTTATGGCAGGCCTTACAACCAATTTTTTTATAAAGCTTTTTACCATTGGCGATATCGCCGGCATTTGTATTCAAACTAAAAAGAAAACAAGTCATCAACATAAGAACAAATTTCATTAAAAAACCTCCAGCGTTTGTGCCCCTCATTATGGCCTAAAATATTGGAAAAGACATGACTCATGTCATGTTTTCATGAAGTGAGGATCATAGAGTTTTCCGCGTAATGATATAGGATGGAGGGATGAAAGAGGGAATACTTATCACTTCCGACGGGAAGGGAGATGGACCAAATCAGGTTGCCATTTGTGATCACTGTCGTGGTCCCTTGGGGTTACAGGGGAAAACGGTCGCTTGTAAAGAGAATTTATTTTGTTGCCAGGGCTGCGCCACTGTTTTTAAATTATTAGGAAAGCTTGATTTAAGTCAATATTATCTATTGAAAGAGGAGGGGGCCCCGGTAGGGGAGACCGATCAATTTCAGCAAAATTATTCTTATCTCAATAATCAAGAAATTAAAGATCAATACACTCAAATAAAAGAGGGGCGTCGTTTTGTTCAATTTTATATTGAGGGCATTCATTGTATTGCGTGTTTATGGTTGATGGAGCGACTGCCGGAGGTGATGCCTCAAGTTCTCCAATCTCATCTTATTTTTGATCAAAAGGTTTTGTCCTTATGGCTTGATAAGGACTGCCCCTTATCAGAGGTTGCCCATCTCTTGCATCAATTTGGTTATCGGCCAAAGATTATTGAGTCCCTAGATGAGGGAAAGAAATACAAAAAGAAAGAAAATAAGGTTCACTTGACCCGTCTCGCGGTCGCGGGGTTTTGCGCCGGAAATATCATGCTGATGGCAATCTCTCATTATGCTGGGGTGATGGGGTTTTGGCGTCATTATTTTAATTGGGCAAGTCTTCTTTTATTTTTACCTATTCTTTTTTATGCCTCCATCCCGTTTTTTAAAAACTCTTATTATGATATTAAAAAGGGGCATTTCTCTCTCGACATCCCAATTGTATTTGCTTTGACGCTCGGAAGTGGCCTAAGTATTTATCACGTCATTACAAAAAACCCGCTAATTTATTTTGATACGTTATCAATTTTTGTCTTTTTAATTTTGGCCTCTCGTTATTATCTTATGCGAGTTCAAGAGTATGCTGAACAACTCAATAATCAGGCCAATCCTCTTATTCAAAATGAAATTGTGACCCTCGTTGGGGATCAGAAAAAAGAAGTCATAATTCAATCTCTTTTACCGGGGGACCAATTTTATTTTATGAAGGGCCATACCTTGGCGATAGAGGGCCATATCGTGGCGGGGCAGGCCTATATTGATAATTCTTTTATGACGGGAGAGAGTCGACCTCTTTTTATGGAAGAGGGAGAGATACTTCATTCTGGTTGTCGCAATTTGACCAAGGATATTATTGTTGAAGTTGATCGGCCATTTGACCAATCACAAATTCATCATTTTTATCAAAAATTAAAAGGGGATTGGTTAAGTGAAAATTATTATTTAGGAAAAAGTGAAAAAATCTCAACCCTTATTCTTGCGGCGGTAGGAATCGTTTCCATTGCAGCACTTATTTTTCACCTTTTTAATGGAACATTAGGTCTGGGACTTAATTCCATCTTGGCCTTATTAGTCATTACTTGCCCTTGTGTCATTGGCCTAGGGACACCTTTAATTCTGAATTTTGCCATGACCAATTTGGCCAAGCAAGGGATTATCGTCAAATCGGGGAATCATTTACGCCAATTGGGAAAAATTCAAAATATTGTTTTCGATAAAACGGGAACTCTTACCCATGGGAGGCCGTTATTAAAAAAATGGGTTGGCGAGCAAACAGAGGACGTTTTACAAGCTGTTTACTCGCTTGAAACTCTGTCCTCTCACCCTTACGCACGAGTCATGGTTCAATACATTGAAAAACGGGGAGATATTCGTCTCAACGATGTTCAAAGCTTTCATGAAAAATTGGGGATTGGTGTTCAGGGGATGATTGATGGGAATCTCTGGTCCATCGAAAAGGACACTGAAAGCGTTGAGTCTGTTGTTTGTATCAAAAAAAATGGCGTCCTTCTCGCACAATTATTTTTTGCCGACATTCAAAAAGAATCGGCCCTGGAATTGATTACATGGCTCAAATCTCAGGGCAAGAAAGTCTTTCTACTGACCGGAGATAAGGAAAAATGTGCGCTTGAAATTGGAAAAAGTTGTGGGTTCAAAGAAGATGAGATCTTTGCGGAAATGATGCCACAGGAAAAAGCATGGAAAATTGGTGAATTATCCCCCGCCATTATGATTGGTGATGGGATGAACGATTCTCTGGCATTATCACAGGCGGAGATTGGAATCGCTTTTAATGGTGGTATTGATCTCAATAAAAAGGCCGCAGATATCTTTATGCAAGAAAGTCAGTTAAGTGGATTGAAGGAACTTTTTAGCGTTGCCCATCAAACGAACTCTCTCACTTTACGAAATATTGGAATAGGTCTTGTTTATAATATGATTGCCATTCCGTTGGCGATTACAGGGGGGATAGATCCCCTAAAGGCCGCAATCATTATGCCTGTGATTTCTCTTTTCATATTGGCAAGTACATTTTTTAGTTTTAATGGAAATTTTAAGGGAGCAAAAAGATGAATGCACTTTATATAATGATTCCCATCTCGGTATTACTGGGATCTGTTTTCATCGCAATTTTTATATTGGCCGCTAAAGACGATCAATTTGAAGATTTAACAACACCAGCTTATCGAATATTAACAGATGATATAAATGAAATTGAAAGGGGTAATGAATGAGTAGTCCTCATAATGAGAATTTGGAAACGTTTTCCTATGACGATAAAATCGTCAAATTATTTGTGTATGCAACTCTTTTTTGGGGTTTTGTGGCGATGCTTTTGGGGGTCACCATCGCTTTTCAATTAGCGGATTGGAAAGTTAATATGGGGCTTGAGTGGATGACCTTCGGGCGTTTGCGACCTTTACATACCAATGCCGCCATCTTTGCCTTTGCTGGGAATGGTATTTTTGCTGGAACCTATTACTCCTTGCAAAGACTCTGTAAAGCGCGTCTTTTTAATGATTTTTTAGGGCGAATCCATTTTTGGGGTTGGCAGCTAATAATTCTACTGGGGGCCGTCTCGTTAATGTTGGGCTTTTCTACTGGTAAAGAATACGCCGAGTTGGAATGGCCATTTGATATTGCCATTGCTGCGGTTTGGGTCATTTTTGGAGTTAACTTTTTTGGCACATTGAAACGCCGTCGTGAAAAGCATATTTATGTCGCTATTTGGTTTTATATAGCCACAATTTTAACGGTGGCGGTTCTTCATATTGTTAATTCGCTAGCGCTTCCTGTCGATTTGATGAAAAGTTATTCTGTCTTTGCAGGGGCGCAAGATGCTTTGATTCAATGGTGGTACGGGCATAATGCCGTCGCCTTCTTTTTAACCACTCCTTTTTTAGGCCTTATGTATTACTTTATTCCCAAGGCCATTAACCGTCCGGTATATAGCTACCGCTTATCGATTATTCATTTTTGGTCTTTGGTTTTTATTTATATTTGGGCCGGGCCACACCATTTACTTTACACCGCTCTTCCCGAGTGGTTGCAAACCCTTGGAATGGTTTTTAGCGTCAGTTTATGGGCACCAAGCTGGGGGGGAATGATTAATGGTCTCCTAACCTTAAGGGGGGCTTGGGATCGGGTACGCCGCGAGCCAGTACTTAAATTTTTGGCCTCAGCGGTTACGTTTTATGGAATGGCAACCTTTGAAGGACCTCTTTTGGCGATTAAATCAGTTAATGCTTTAGGGCACTTTACCGATTGGATCGTCGGCCACGTGCATTCAGGCACTATTGGTTGGAATTATTTTATGATTGCTGGGGTCCTTTATTATATGGTTCCCAAATTATGGAAAACTCAAATATATAGTGAACGTTTAGGTAATATTCAATTTTGGACTGGAACGATTGGTCTGCTTCTTTATATTGTTTCAATGTGGGTCGCGGGCATTACTCAAGGTTCGATGTGGCAAGCGATTGACCCTTCTACAGGAAACCTTCTTTATCCTAACTTTGTCGAAACTATTGTTCGTATTGTACCGATGTATTGGGTGCGGGCATTTGGCGGCGTCTTCGTGCTCTTCTCCTTTATTATCATGATTTATAATTTAATGAAGACCATTGTGAATGCTCCTAAGGATGTCAAAGAAGATGTCTTCCAGGCCCCACCGCTTAACTTTAAGTCCGATGGCCACGATAGTGGGCATCGGAAATTAGAGGGATTACCTTTGATCTTTAGTGTTCTTTCGGTTCTCGCGATTCTCGTGGGGAGTGCCATTGAAATATTACCCAGCTTAATGGCCGATGACTTTATTGAGAAAAAAGAAGACGTTTCTCCCTATACTCCACTGGAACTTTTGGGGCGTGATATTTACATTAAAGAGGGTTGTTATGTTTGCCACTCACAAATGGTGAGACCCATGGTCGCCGAAAAATTGCGTTATGGTAAACCTTCCATGGCCGCGGAATCTGTTTATGATCATCCATTTCAATGGGGCTCTCGTCGCATCGGACCAGATATCGCACGGGTTGGTGGGAAATATCCCAATATGTGGCATTATAAGCATATGTTAGATCCCCGTGCTGTGACTCCAGATTCCATTATGCCGGAATATCCATGGCTCTTTAAAAACAAAGTTAATTTCAAATTAATTCAAAAGAAAATGGAAGTGATGACCGCCCTTGGTGTTCCATATTCTGCTGAGGAAATTGATAAGGGTTATGAAACGGCCCGTGAGCAGGCCAACGAAATTACTGAAGGGCTGGCCGAATTTGGTGTGTCAATGGATATGCAGGATAAAGAAATTATTGCTTTGATTGCCTATCTCCAGCGTATTGGTACGGATATTGGACAGGAGGATGAGGAATGAAAAGTTTAGTATTGTCGAGTTTTGATATGACCTATTTACCAACCATTGGTTTTTTTCTATTCCTAGCAGTTTACCTAGGTGCTTTGCTTTGGACTTTCCGTAAGTTTGGAAAAAAGCATTATCAAGAAATCGCTAAGAGCGCTTTAAATGAAGGGCAGATCTATGAAAGATAACGATATTAGAGAAGAAGATAAAGAATTATTACTTGATCATGATTATGATGGTATCCAGGAATTGGATTACCCTCTTCCAAGGTGGTGGCTTGTTACCTTTTATGGCACCGTCATTTTTGGTATTTTCTATTTTTACCATTATAGTATCGCTGATGGTGTTGATTTGAAGCAGGCCTATGGCCAAGACATTCAGGCCCATAAAAAAACTCAGCAAGCGTATTTGGAACAATTATCAAAGTTCGATTCAGAGAAATTTAAATCTCATGCCAAGACACCTGAGATGGTGGGATTGGGGAAGGCCCTTTATGAGCAAAATTGCCAATCCTGCCATAATCAAAATGCTGCCGGTGATATTGGCCCTAATCTAACAGATGCTTTTTGGCTTTATGCTGAAGGCACTCCTAAAACGATTTATCCTTTTATTATTAAAGGTAATCCCGAAGGCGGTATGCCAGCTTGGGGTGAATATTTAGATGAGGATGAAATTTACTCTGTTCTCGCTTATATCATATCCCTCCAGGGGATGGCTCATGATAAAAAGAAAGAACCACAGGGTGAAGAATTTCCCCTATACAAAGTGGAATGATGAGCAATATCTACGATCGAAAATCAGAGCGGTTACAAACTACGGATGAGTATGGCAAGCGTGTCTATATTCATCCGGAAGACCTAAAGGGGACCTGGAAGAGTAGGCGTCAATATTTTTATTGGTTTCTTATTCTTCTCTATCTGGTTCTTCCCTGGATTTATATCAATGGGGAGCAATGGGTTCTAATCGATATCACCAGAAGGGAATTTACCTTTTTTGGTTTTCGTTTTTATGGCCATGATACCCCTTATTTGATTTTCTTTCTTTTGGGTTTTCCCTTTTTGATGGCCTTTTTGACATCAATTTTCGGTCGTGTCTGGTGTGGTTGGGCCTGTCCTCAAACGGTCTTCATTGAGGCCATTTTTCGTAAAATTGAAGTTCTTATCGAGGGGGCTTCTCGCACTCGAATGCGTCTAGATAAGGCCAATATTTCTTTTGAAAAAATTTGGAAAAAGTCCCTCAAGTGGTTTCTTTTTACCATCGTTTCTCTTCATATCACCCATTCATTTTTGGGTTATTTTGTGGGAACCAGGCATCTGCTCGCAATATCGATGCAGTCTCCCTTGGAGAATTGGCCGTTGTTTATCACCATGTTAGTCATTTCGGGGATTCTTCTTTTTGATTTTGGTTGGTTTCGCGAGCAATTTTGTATCATTATGTGCCCTTATGGGCGTATGCAATCGGTCATGATGGACTCTGATTCAATTACTGTCGGTTATGATTATGGGCGGGGCGAACCTCGCAGGGCGCCTGGATTGTCGCGGGAAAATGAAGGGGATTGTGTTAATTGCTTTCAATGCGTCAAGGTATGTCCAACCGGTATTGATATCCGCAATGGAATGCAATTAGAATGTATCGCTTGTACCGCCTGTATTGATGCCTGTGATAATATCATGGATCGTTTAAAAAGGCCTCGAGGCCTGATTCGTTATACTACTGAAAATGCCTTAGAGGGGCGGCTGTCTCATCCCTTTCGTTTCCGCACTTTTTTATATGGCCTTGTTTTAATCGTTCTTTTTGGCGTGTCTACCCTTTTTCTCTCGCATAAGGACGATCTGCGAGCAGTGTTAGTGCGCGGGCGTGGTGAGACTTTTCGTATTGAAAAAGATTTGGTGGTAAACCATTTTAAAGTGAGTCTCTATTATCAGAATACCGTTACTAAAAAAGTGTATTTTAAATTGCCCCCCAAATATAGGGATTTGGGAATTAAGCTCATCGCACCGATGAATCCCTATACATTGAAGGGAAGGGGAAAACAGAAAACTCATTTTTTCCTCAAAGCGCCTCGCTCCTTATTTCGTGGAGGCAGCTTGCCTATTGCCATCATTTTTTATGATAAAAACGATGAAGGTGAAGAGATTGAGTTATTAAAGAGAGAGGTTAAGCTTGTGGGACCTTATACATCAAATTCACGATAGTAGTTTTACTATCGTACCAATTTTGGCCTTAATCGTCGGATTAAGTGGTAGTCTTCATTGTATGGGGATGTGTGGTGGACTCGTTTATGCTATCGCTCAAGATAAAAAGGGCCATGCCTTTTATCATTTAGGTCGCTTATTAAGTTATCTTATTTTAATGACCCTCTTATCATTTATGGGGAAGGCCTTATTACAAACTCAAGTTTTTCCTTGGTTCTTTCATTTTGCCGCGATCTTTTTTTTCATTACTTTTATCGGTTTGGGCCTTCGTCTTTGGAAGTCCCGTAATATTGATGCTCTGGCACCAGCTTTTATGGGACGCATTTATGAAAGGGTGACGGGTGGGTTAAATCGCAAGGGCATTCCTCTCTCGTCTTTTATTTTAGGAAGCCTTTCTATTTTTCTTCCCTGCGGTCTACTTTACACCTTGTTTTTTGCTCTTTTAGGAATCAAGAACTTAGGTATTGCCTACCTCTCGATTATTCTCTTTTGGTCGGGAACCCTCCCGGTTTTTATTTTAGGGAAGCAATTATTGGCCAAAGTTTTTTCTGTTTTTGGATCTCGATCCCCGCAATTGATGGGGACTCTTTTGATTGTTATTGGGCTGACTGGCCTCTCGCTGAGGATTCATAGTGGCCCAGAAGTTTTGGGTGCGCTGCAGAAAGAACGGCCTTTGGCGGAACCCCCATCTTGTCATTAATGGAGCTTCATGTTAAAAATGGCATAACTTATCTAAGGTAAATTATGCGCTCATTACTTCTCTTTTTTGCCCTTTCATTTAATGCCACCGCCTCTAAAGACCAACAAGATTGGGATCATATTATTAACGATGCCTCAAAGGTCGCTTCACTGCAAATAGAAGCGGTAGAAACAGTCATTCTGATTTCTGAACAAAAGGGGAAGGTTTTTAAAATTGAATTTCGTGGCATGAAAGATCATATCATCGATTTTAATAATAAAGATGCTAAAAACTTAAGTCTTAAAATAAAATTGCCCAAAAAGAAAACAGCAGATTTAGCGAATTTTATCAGTCAAAAATATCAATCCCAACTAAAAATCATTATTCCCAAAGGAAAGAAATTATCTCTTAATGTTTCCAATGTTTCGGGCGATCTGGTGGCAAAGCGTTTGATTTCCGATGATTTAAACTTTCAAACTGTTAGTGGAAACCTCAATATACGCAATTTTAAAGGTTCAATGAATTTTAATAGTGTGAGTGGTGACTTAAAAATTGTGAAATTATATGGGGACGTTGAAATGAATACTGTTTCAGGCCAGGTCGTCATTCAAAAAATCTTTTCAGGCTCCGAGCAATTAAAATTTCAATCTGTTTCAGGCAATCTCCATTTAGGTTTTCAACGAGGAGTTTTTCCAAATATTACTTTTGATTCAGATAGCGGTAAAATGATAAACCCCTTTAATGTCTCTAAGAAAAAGAAGAAGTCCAAGCTTATTTTTGCTTCGATGTCTGGCAACTTAAATATTTATAAAAATTAAATGATTATGGAGTTGAGAGAATAAATTTCTTTATCTCCCTGATGGTTTTTTTGCTGAATTGAATGCCTTTATTATTGTTTGACGATCCCTGGGTATGAAGTCCAGTTATATAATAGGTATCGTCTTGAAGATAATAGGTATGGGGAGCGCCACTCATTCCTCCTTCCGTATCACATTTATATTTACGGTTCGACTTAAAGAGGGACAGGCCTGACGGGCAATTGGCCTCCCACATAGAATGCTCAATTTTATCTGCAGGGTAACCAATAATACTTAAAGGCCTTTCGCTTAAGTCTAGATGGGAGATTGGCAAAATACCTCTTTGATTTCCCAGGTCTTCTCTAAGTACAAGAATCGCCCAATCGTATTTATCTGCGCCAAATCTTTTGAGAAATTTTTTATTAAAATAAAAAGAGACCACTTCAGAGGAAATATCTGAAGGTACCCCTTCAGTAGAAGTCAGGTAAAAATACAGCTCAGAGGGATCCATTGGACCTAGCTCTTTAAGGGCCAGGGGAAATAGGCAATGTGCTGCTGTTAAAACGTGGCGGGGGCCGACTAATGTCCCAGTACAACCTGGCTCGATATGGCCGATTTGGGCGTAAGGCCTAAGGTCTGCCTTTTCTTGGCCCACTTCCTTGCGAGGATATTTTCCATGCAATAAGGCATGGCCAATTCTTGGAAGAATGAGGAGAATTAATGTTAATAAGTGTATAGGTCTAAGCATTTGTTTAAGGCCTTTTTAAGGAAAATTATAGTTGCGCAGCGCGCTGCTTGGTAGTGTGAATGTAAAAAAGAAGGCCCCCCATTGGTGAAGCTCCTTTTGCAGCGTAAATGGTGGACTCCTTTTCAATCGGAAATGCCTCCAATTTTAGGGTTTCCGTTTTCTATATAAAAAAGGGATGCGCAAGCATCCCTTTTTCTTTTTAATATCAATCAGTTATTATCTAGCCATGAAATGGATAAAATTAGCACCAGAGTCATTAGCAGTACTGAGATTGGGAGTTAGCTCCCTGGTTATGGGGCTAGCGCTCACTCAATTGGGGAATTTTCCGTCTCATTGGGGGCCCAATGGACTCATTGGGGGAGAATTTTTAAACTTATCTCCATTTTTTGGCACTTTTTTTGCCTTTTTTTTAACTCTATTATTAGGTTTCTCAGGTTTTTTCTTAGCGCTTGGTTTTTATACTGCAATCAGCTCCTTTCTTTGTTTTTTTTCCCTTTATCTCTTTCATTTGGCAAATCCACTTATTATTGATGAGCTCGATATTTTGTTGCGGATTCTTTTATTAATTGGCGTCTTTCTTCCCTGGGGGAATGCTTATTCTCTGGATCGGATATTGAGGCGAGACTGCAAAAAAGAAGCAAGTTCAAGAGAGTGGGGGGATTGCTTAATCTGGCTTCAGGTTTTTTGCCTCTACTTTGGCAGTGCCTGGCTCAAGTTTCTTAACGGGTTTGATTTAACCATGGGAATGGAAACAATTTTCCAGATGCCAGGCTTTGTGACTCCCTTTGGCCAATGGTTAGGGAATAAAACGATTTTTAGTGACATTCTTGGCAATATTTCTTTAATGATTGAATTGATAACGCCTTTATTATTATTCATTCCCTTTAAAAGATCCTGGTGGCGCTGGATCGTCATTCATATTTTTTGGGCCTATCACCTTTTAATTTGGTTTTCCTTTCACACGGGGTTTTTAGGTCTGCTTCCCTTTATTTTATGGAGTGCATTTATTCCAAGTGATTATTGGAGAATGGCGCGAGAAAAATTACATGAATATTGGGATAAGAAAAATATTAAAGTTTTCTATGATGGTGATTGTGGTTTTTGTACCTGGTCGATTAATTTTTTACAAATGTTCACCATTTTGCCTCCTGGCTGGTTTTATAATGGGCGTAATAACCCCAAGGTCATCTCTTTATTTGAAGAGAAAAAATCATGGGTGGTCATGATTGATGAGCAGCCTTATTTTTGCTTTGACGCTGGAATAGAGTTATTGAAATACTCACCCCTATTTTTTTGGGTTTACTATGTCGGTAATATTAAGTGGGTCAATCGCCTTGGAAATAAGTTTTACAGCCATTTAGAAAGAAATCGCACTCGTTATTATTCTTTTTTACCTCAATCCTCATGGTATTTACCTTTTAACGGCCTCATTGCCAAAAATATAGGAAGCGTCTTATTAGTGATCATTATTATTTTTTCCTGGAGTCGTTCATTAGGGATTAAAGATCCACTGAGTGGGCAGCTCTTGGCAAAGGTGCAGAAAATAACAGGAATTAAAGAGAGATGGAATTTTTACGGTAGCGCTAATTTGTATAATGGCCATTGGGTATGGCTTGGGACCTTTAAAAATGGTAGTCAGTATGATCTTCATAATAAACGCCATGATAATATTTTTCGGCCACCACAAAAGAAATTAATTCCCTTTGATAATCATCGCCAGCGTTTATGGAATCACAACCTTTTAAGAAAAAGGTACCGCTCTTATTTTCACCGCTATTCCATAGTCACTTGTAAGAAGTGGAATGAAAACAATAAGAGGGAAAACTCACTCTTGGGCCTTCAATATTTATGGTTTAGGCCTAAGAAAGTAGATGGCCTTTTTGATCGTAAATTGGTTTTTGAATACCAATGCCCGAATCGCTTTTAATCGCTGGGGGATTTAATTGGTCTTGAGGTCTATTCCTGAGTCATTAAAGGTTTTGTCTGAGAGCTTCATACATCACTGCTGTAGCGGCATTGGAGAGGTTGAGGCTTCTGATATGTTCACTGAACATAGGTAAGGAGTACATATTTTGTGGGTATGTTTCAAAAATATGCTGGGGCAGACCCTTTGTTTCTGAACCAAAGACAAGATAAGAGTTTGAATTGAATTGGGCCTGATAATAGTATTGGGACTGTGCTGTTTTTGAAAAGAAAAATAATTGAGAATCCTGAGGAGCTTCCTTTTCAAGAAATTGATCCCAATTATCATAAATGACAAGGTCGACATATTTCCAATAATCGAGTCCGGCCCGCCGAACGGCCTTTTCATCAATATCAAAGCCTAATGGCCGAATGAGGATGAGGCGCATACCTAGAGCAACGCAAGTACGCCCAATACTTCCGGTGTTTCCGGGAATATCGGGCGTATATAAAACAATACTTAATGGTAATGGTTTAGGCATTATCGATATAATTAACTAATGTTCTAACGACTAGGCCAGAGGCCCCTTTCGCAGGACAATAGGGCAAGTGAGATTGGCCATCGCCAATTCCTGCAATATCAAGGTGTGCCCATTTGATGTCTTCACCAACAAAGTTTTCTAGGAAGGCCGCTGCTTTGGAAGTTCCACCAAAACGAGAACCACCAATATTTTTAAGGTCAGCAATTGGTGATTTCATATCCTCTCTAAACTCAGGGATAATGGGTAGCTCCCACATATATTCATCACAATTTGTTGCCGCTTTAAGTAATTGCTCTGCTAGTTTTTTATCGTTACCCATAAGGCCACAGACTTCTGTACCGAGGGAAACTAAACAAGCACCTGTTAAGGTTGCTGCATCGATAAGAGCATCGGGTTTTTGGTCTGAGGCATAACTTAAAACATCACCAAGAACTAAACGGCCTTCGGCATCAGTATTAAGAATTTCTACAGTCTTACCATTACGAGCAGTGACAATAGAGTCTGGCATAGTCGCATGTTCGTTAACAGCATTATCTGTCATACCGAGGTAGCATGAAACTTTAACATCCACTCCAAGCATAGCGATGGCGCGGAAGGCCCCATACATAGTGGCCGAGCCGGCCATATCAAATTTCATATTTACCATTGAACCGCCGGGCTTTAATGAGTAGCCTCCGGTATCAAAGGTTAGGCCTTTTCCGACGAGAGCAATATGCTTAGTGTTTTTTGTCACCTTACTTGGAGTATATGTTAAGTGAACTAAGCGAGGTTCGTGAGCTGAACCGGCATTGACGGATAAAAACATCCCCATTTTTTCTTTCTTAAGTTCGGCCTTGCCAAGAACTTTGACTTTAACACCTTTAATTTTTTTGGCATCTTTTTCAACTTCTTTGGCATAAGTAACTGAGTTAAGAACATT